>NZ_JASCPA010000052.1:0-37195 GCF_029959715.1 Pseudomonas sp. PS02288
GCGCAGCAGCGCGCGGGCTCGCGCGCCGCGCACCAGCGCGAGCGAGGCGCGCGGCCCGGCGCCCAGGCTCAGGCCCGGCCAGTTGCGGGTGGCGCGGCCCAGGCGCACGGCGTAATCGAGCACCTGCTCGTCGAACGGCAGGTCGCTGGCGATCTTCTGCAGCGCGAGCACGTCCTTGGCTTGCAGTAGGGTGCGCAGTGGCGTGACCTCGAGCATGTCGGCGCGGGCCGAGCGGGTCACCTGGCGGACCATCTCCAGTTCTTCGCCGGCGTCCGGATAATCCATGCGCAGCTTGAGCATGAAGCGGTCCAGCTCGGCCTCGGGCAGCGGATAGGTGCCTTCCTGCTCGATCGGGTTCTGCGTGGCTAGCACCATGAACGGCTGCGGCACCGGCAGCGCCCGGCCTTCGAGGGTCACCTGGCGTTCCTGCATGACTTCCAGCAGTGCTGCCTGGGTCTTGGCGGGCGCGCGGTTGATCTCGTCGGCCAGCAGCAGGTGGGTGAACACCGGGCCCTTGCGCAACTTGAACTGCTCGCTGGCGAGGTCGTAGACGGCATGGCCAGTGACGTCGCTGGGCATCAGGTCGGGGGTGAACTGGATACGCGAGAATTCACCGCCGAAGCAGCGCGCCAGCGCCCGCACCAGCAGGGTCTTGCCGAGGCCGGGAACGCCCTCGACGAGCACGTGGCCGCCGGCGATCAGCGCGGTGAGCACGTCGTCGATCACCTCGCGCTGGCCGATCACGGCCTTCTGCAGTTCGTGGCGCAGCGCCTGGGCCAGCTGGATCGCGCGCTGGCGCTGCACTTCAGGGCTGGAGCCGCTGGCGGCGGGCGTTGCGCTGGGTTGTTCCTGATCGCTCATAGGGCATTCCTGAGGGTTTGCAGGTGGGCTACCTGGCGGGTGAAATCGGCGGCGGAGAGGCGTTTGTCCGGCACCGGGCGCATCGCCTGGCTGACGTGGCCGGGCGGCAGGCGACTGAGGCGGCCGAGCATCTGCCACTGTTCGGCGACGCCGAGACGTTCGAAGCCGGGATGACGGCGGCGCGCGCGGCGCTGGATGTCCTGTTGCAAGTCCTGCAGCAGGGTGCGCTGGCCGCTGCGTCGGAGCAGGAAATCGGCACTGCCGCGCAGGTGTTCCTGCAGTTGCCGACGCGATGGCGTGGGCAGCGGTTGCAGCGGGCCGCTGCGCTGGCCGACGTGCCAGAGGCCCAGGGCGAGCAGCAGCGTGAGGGCGGCCAGCGCCTCCGGGAAATACCTGCCGAGCAGGCGGGCGAGGTTGTCGCGATCGGCGCGGTAGAGCAGGGTGACGGCGCTGTCCTGGGTCAGGTACCAGAGCAGCCAGGCGTTGTCGTACTCGCCGATCTTGCCGTTCTGCCAGATCCACGCGTCGGTGACCACGCTGATCAGCCCTTCGCCGTACTGCAACTGCAGCAGGTGCGTGGTCCGGGCGCTGTTAGCCCAGGCGTGTGCGCGGTTCTGCGAGTCGTACAGGTGGAAGTCGGTATCGAAGCCGATGTAGGCCGGCGCCTTTTCGTTCTCCAGGTAGAGCTTGGTCAGCTCTGGATAGGCATCGGCTTCCTGCTCGGGCTCATCGGGCGAGGCGTCCTCGGCCGGCTTCTCCAGGTCCTTGCTGCGCAGTTGCTGGATGCCCAGGCGATCCAGCAGCAGGTCGCCGCTCTCACCCGTGTCCTCGTCGTACAGGCGCTCGGCGACCACCAGCAGGTGTCCGCCCCTGGCCGCCCACTCCAGCAGCCGTTCGTTCTGCCGCGGCGTGATGCGCTCGCGCTCGCCGAGCAGCAGCAGGGTCTGCCCGACGCTGGGCAGGTCCGCCAGCCGTTCCAGGCCATCGGCGCGCTGTACCTGCAGGCCACGCCCGCGAAGGAAGTGTTCGGCGGCGAGGTAGGGGTTGGCGGCGACTTCCGGCGCCGGTCCCTGTTTCACTTCTTCCTGATAGGGCGTGACCCGTCCGAGCAGGTAGATGGCCAGCAGGCCAAGCACCAGCACGGTCGTCGAGATGAGGTAGAACAGCGGGCGCCGCTTCATCTCGGCACTCCTTGCCCGAACAGCTGCCGCCAGCCCTGGCACAGCTCGTCGCGGCTGGCGGGCGGCGGGGGCCGGTGGCCGTAGGCGAGGTTCTGCCAATGGCAGGTCAGGCGGCTTGCGTAGGCGCTGAGGTCGTCCTGATAGAGTTCCTCGACCAGTTGCAGCACCTCACCCTCGGTGTGCGCGCTTTTCAGCGGCAGGCGGAACTCGCCCAGCAGGCGGCTGAGCAGCGCGCGGTAGAGCAGGCCCAGGGCTTCACGCGGCTGTTCGTCCCAGAGGCGTTCCACGCTGCCGGCGATGTCGTCGGGCAGGCTTTCCGGCGTCACCTGCAGGCCGAACAGCACGGCCGGGCGTTCCTGCGCGACGCGTTTCCGTCTTTCGCGCCCCGTGGCGAACAGCGTCAGCCATTCGCGGTAGCGCCACAGCAACAGGCCGATCAGCCCGAACAGCGCGGCCCACAGCAGCACCTCGAAGAACAGTGCGATGCCGTCGATGCTCTTCCAGAACTCCGCGAGGTGGAACAGGCCCCTGAGCAACTGCCCAAGCGACTCGACGTCGCCGCGGTCGACGTCCTTCTGCGGGTCGTCGCCAAAGCGCCAGCGGGTGACGGTCTGGCGGTTCTCGAAGGGCGGCGCATCGAGCAACTGGCCGATCGCCGAGCGGCTGGCCTTGCTGGTCAGCGTCTGTTGCTGCAGGCGATCGGCGTCCGGCCCCAGTGGGTCGGCCTCCGGCAGCGGGCAGATGGCCGCGGGTGCGTCTTGCGCCCAGCTGCGTTCCATCGGCTGCACCAGCAGCAGGCCCAGGCCGATCAGCAGCGCATAGGCGACGCCGCCGAGCCGCTGGCGAATGCGGCGGAATACCAGCTCGATGTCCCAGGCTTCCAGCGCCGTGCGGCGGTTCAGGTAGAGGCTGAAGCCGCAGGCGACGTACACCGGCTCCCAGACGATCAGCGCCAGCGCGTAGAGCAGGTTGGACAGGTGATCGAGCCACAGCCAGTTCCCGGCGTCGGGGGCGATCAGCTTCTGCCAGTCGAGATCGATGCTCATCTGTTGCGGCAACAACATATAGAGGGCGGTGACCAGGCCGAGCCAGAGGGCCATTTCCAGGTGGGCGCCGACGATGGTCAGCCAGCTCGCCGCGGCCGTATCGCGCTGGCCGAGGACCACCAGGCGCTGGTTGCGCGCGGCGCCGGCGAGGCCTTCGAGCTGCAGCACCGGCAAGTCGAAGCTGCGCGTCGGGCTCAGCCGGCGCCAGCTCAGGCTGGCGAGCAGTTGCGGCTTGAGCAGGCGCGGGAAGGCGCGCAACGACTGGCCGAGGCTCGGCGTGTCGCCGAACAGCGCGCGCGAAAGGATGTACAGCGGCAGGCGTTCCAGCGCCGGCTTGAGCAGCCAGAAGACGAACATCACCCAGCTAGGGTATTTCCACAGGGCCAGCGTCAGCAGCGCCAGCAGCGGCAGGCTGACCAGTGCCCAGCTGGCCATCAGCAGGCCGGCGTGGCGGCGCGCCAGCAGCACGCCGAGGTCCAGCGCCTCCCAGGCGCTGCGCGGGCGGATCGTCACGCTGGCGTCAGTCAGGCGCATGGCGGCGTCCGACCAGCAGGAAATAGGCGAGCACCAGCGCCCAGAGTGCGGCGCCGACCACGTACTTGACGGTCGGCGTGCTGTAGGTCATCGACGACCAGTAGGCCTCGATGAACGCCGCGATCAGCAGGAACAGAATCACCCCGCCGACCAGTTGCACGCTGATGCTGGCGGCCTGGCGCAGCGCCTCGCCGCGGGTCAGCCGGCCCGGCGCCAGCAGCGCCCAGCCGAGCTTGAGCCCGGCGGCGCCGGAGAAGGCGATCGCGGTCAGCTCGAAGGCACCGTGGCCGATGACGAACGACCAGAAGGTGCTGATGTAACCGATCTCGGTCAGGTGCCCGGCCACCGCGCCGATGGTCAGCCCGTTGAAGAGCAGGAAGAACAGGCTGCCGAGGCAGAACAGCAGGCCGCTGGCGAACGTCTGAAAGGCGATGCCGATGTTGTTCATGATGTAGAAGCCGAACATCGCCCAGTCGTCGCTGGAATCGCGCTCGCCGAAGCGCCCCAGGCGGTGCGCGTCGGGGTCGTACATCGACTCCATGTTCTGTACCTGGTCCGGGTCCATCAGGCTGTAGATCAGGTCGGGGAAGAAGTAGGTGAGCAGGCCCATGCCGATCAGGCTGCCGAAGAACAGCCCGCAGGCCAGGGTCACGCTGCGCCACTCGGCGCGTACCAGGCGCGGAAAGCCGCCGAACAGGAAACCCAGCAGGCGCGCGCCGAGCTGGCTGCGGTGGCGATAGAACTGCTGGTGCCCGCGCATCGCCAGTTGCTGCAGCAGCTCGATCAGGTGCGGGCTGTAGCCGCGCGCCTGGGCCAGCGCCAGTTGCTGGCAGAGCTGCCGGTAGGCGGCGGCGAAATCCTTGCAGTCCTCGCGTGTGGCCTTGCCGCGTTCGAGCGCTTCGAGCTGGGTGGCGAAGCGTTGCCATTCGGCCTGGTAGCGGCTTTCGAAGAGGCTCTGCTTCATGCCGACCCCAGCAGGCCGTGGGCGATGCCGTTGATCCGCGCCTCGGCCTGCTCGGCGGGAACCTCGAGGGGTTCGGCGAGAATCGCCGCCAGCTCGGCGCGGCGCGCGACGGACAGGCCGCCCTGGCGCTCGGCGAACTCGAGCAGCGCGCGCTGTTCCTCGAGGCTCATGGCGAAGGGCGCGCGCAGCGGCTCGGCCGGCGCCAGCGGCGGGCGTTCGGCGGGGCGTTCGCGGTAGATCACCAGGGTGCCGGCGGCGATGTCGCCGAGGCGCTTGAAGCCCCGGCTGTTCAGGCAACTGAGGATGCCGAGGGTATAGCCGAACGGCAGGATATCGGCGAAGCGCAACAGGTTGCGGGTCAGCGAGGCGCCCCAGCCGACCGGGGTGCCATCGTCGTGGACCACGCGCAGGCCGATGATCTGCTTGCCCGGCGAGCGGCCCTGGTTGAGCACCTCGAACAGCACCATGTACCACCAGGTGACAAGGAACATCAGGATTGCCCCGAGGCCCATGCCGAACTGGCCGAGGGTGAACAGCAGAACGAACATCACGCCGAGGATCAGCCCGCGGATGGCGAGGTCGATGGCGAAGGCCAGGGCGCGCGGCACCAGGCTGGCGGGGCGGAGGATGAGGTCGATGCCTTCGGGCGTCTCGATGCGCAGCCGGGTGTCCAGGGGCGCGGTAGGCGGGTCCGGAGGGGCGTGGCTGACGGCGGTCGAGGGCATCGGTGAACCAGGGCGAAGAGGCTGGGGCATGCTAGCGACCCGGCGTGGTGCCCGGCAAGCATGACGCGCCGGCAAGGCTCTGGCGCGACGATGCTAGACTCGCGACGCGCCCTCCACAAGGAAGACTCCGTGAGCTCCAGCATCTTCTGGTACGACTACGAAACCACCGGTATCGACACGCGCCGGGACCGCCCGCTGCAGGTGGCCGGCATCCGCACCGATGAAGCGCTGGTGGAGATCGACGAGCCGCTGAATCTCTACTGCCGCCCCAGCGAAGACATCTTGCCGCACCCGGTGGCATGCCAGATCACCGGAATCACGCCATCAGTGCTACGGGAAAAGGGTCTGGGCGAAGCCGAGTTCATCACCCGTCTGCACCGCGAGCTCTCGCTTCCCGGAACCTGCGTCGCCGGCTACAACAGCCTGCGCTTCGACGACGAGGTCACGCGCAATGGCCTTTACCGCAATTTCTTCGACCCTTATGCCCGTGAGTGGCAGGGTGGCAACAGCCGCTGGGACCTGATCGATCTGGTGCGCACCGCCTACGCGCTGCGTCCCGAAGGCATCCAGTGGCCGCAGGAGGACGGCCGGGTGACGCTCAAGCTCGAACGGCTCACCGCCGCCAACGGCATCGACCATGGCCAGGCCCACGACGCGCTGGCCGACGTTCGGGCGACCATCGCGCTGGCGCGGCTGATCCGCGAGCGCCAGCCGAAGCTCTACGACTTCCTCTACCAGTTGCGCAGCAAGCAGCGCGTGCACGAACAGATCCAGCTGTTGCAGCCGCTGGTGCATGTCTCCGGGCGCTTCGCCGCGGAACGCAGCTACCTGGCCGTCGTGCTGCCATTGGCCTGGCATCCGAAGAATCGCAACGCACTGATCGTCTGCGACCTGCAGGCCGACCATCTGCCGCTGCTCGAGCTCGACGGCGACGCCCTGCGCCAGCGCCTCTATCGTCGTCGCGACCAGTTGGCCGAGGGCGAGTCGCCGGTTCCGCTGAAGCTGGTGCACGTCAACAAGTGTCCGGTGCTGGCGCCGCTCAAGGTCCTACGCGACGGCGACCGCGAGCGCCTCGGCGTGGACCTCGAGGCCTGCCTGGCGCGCGCCGCGCTGCTGCGCGAGCAGCAGTCGCTGTGGCGAGACAAGCTGCCGCAGGTTTATGCGGAGGAGTCGTTCCCGTCCTGCGACGACCCCGAACAGATGCTCTACGACGGTTTTATCGGCGATCGCGACCGCCAGTTGTGCGAGCGCGTGCGTCGTGCCGATCCGCAGCTGCTGGCGCGGGAAAACTGGCCGTTCGACGACCCGCGGCTTCCGGAATTGTTGTTCCGATATCGCGCGCGCAACTTTGCCGAAACCTTGTCCGGCGAAGAACAACAGCGCTGGGCGGAGTTCTGTCGGGCCCGGCTGAGCGCACCCGAGTTCGGCGCACCCAATACGCTGCCGGCGTTCGACCAGGCATTGCGCGAGTTGCAGGCCAGCGCCAGCCCGGAACAACAGTCGCTGTTACGTGAGTGGCAGGATTATGCGCAGGCCCTGCGTGTGCGCTGGGGATTGTGAAAGGCGTTGCGGAAAAAGGGGACAAATAAAAAACGCCGGCAATTGCCGGCGTTTTTTATTGGCGTTCAATCAACCGAGAAAGCTCGACCAGCCTTCGACTACATCCGAACCCCACTTGGCTTTCCACTCTTTCAGCGTCTTGTGGTTGCCACCTTTGGTTTCGATGACTTCACCGGTGTTCGGGTTCTTGTACTGCTTGACCTTGCGCGCGCGCTTGGTGGCGCCGGTGCCGGTCGCCTTGCTGGCGCGCGGTGCCTTGGACTGGCGGGCGTCCGGGTCGAGCAGGGCAACGATGTCGCGCAGCGACTTGGAGTATTCGCCCATGAGTGCGCGCAGTTTGCCTTCGAACTCCAACTCCTTCTGCAGTTTGTCGTCTTGCGACAGATTCTTCAGGCGCTCCTGAAGTTCTTTGATGGCTTCTTCCGTGGCGCGGTACTCATTGATCAGCGACATTGGCTTACCTTAAATAGTCCGAGGGTTGATAGTGGCCTAATAATAGTCATCGCTGTTTGCCAAGTAAACATCTAATGGATGGGCAAGGGTTATTTTTTAATTAACCGGGTTTTATTGGGTGGCGATTGATTAAAGGCCAGTGCCAATGGCCATGAAGTTGGTCACGGCAACAGCCGCAGGAGGCGTCGGCTTTCTTCGTCGGGACAATTAAGCGGCGCCCGCCGGCCTGCCGTTAGCCGGGCGAGGGCAGGCGCCTGGCGACAGTTACTGAAAGTTTCCACGGGTGTGGCTAGAATGGCCGCCTTTGTGAATGTGGAGTAAAGAAATGCGCACTTTTCGGCTGGTCATCGCCTGTCCGGATGGCGTCGGTATTGTCGCCAAAGTCAGTAACTTCCTGGCCACCTACAACGGCTGGATCAGCGAGGCGAGCCACCACTCGGACCACCAGAGCGGCTGGTTCTTCATGCGCCACGAAATCCGCGCCGAGTCGCTGCCGTTCGATCTGGAGGAGTTTCGTCAGGCCTTCGCACCGATCGCCAAGCAGTTCTCGATGGTCTGGCGGATCAGCGATTCGGCGCAGAAGAAGCGCGTCGTGCTGATGGCGAGCCGCGAATCGCATTGCCTGGCCGACCTGCTGCACCGCTGGCACAGCGGCGACCTGGATTGCGAAATCCCCTGCGTGATCTCCAACCACCAGGACCTGCGCAGCATGGTGGAGTGGCACGGCATTCCGTTCTTCCACGTGCCGGTCGATCCGCAGGACAAGCAGCCGGCCTTCGCCGAGGTCTCGCGTCTGGTCGAGGAGCACCAGGCCGACACCTTGGTGCTGGCGCGCTACATGCAGATCCTGCCGCCGGACCTGTGCCGACGTTTCGCCCATCAGGTGATCAACATTCACCATAGCTTCCTGCCCTCGTTCGTCGGCGCCAAGCCGTACCACCAGGCGTCGCTGCGTGGCGTGAAGCTGATCGGCGCGACCTGCCACTACGTCACCGAGGAGCTGGACGCCGGGCCGATCATCGAGCAGGACGTGGCGCGCATCTCGCACCGCAACAGCATCGAAGACCTGGTGCGCCTGGGCAAGGACGTCGAGCGCCGGGTACTCGCCCGCGGGCTGCGCTTCCACCTGGAAGACCGCGTGCTGGTCCACGACAACAAGACCGTCGTGTTCGACTGAGCCGGAGTTGCCCGTGAGCGACCCCCTCGACCGTGCCACCTCGAAAGCGCCGCCCACCGTCGGCGAGGGCTGCGTGCGGCGCTACGATCCGGAGGCGCTGGGCAGCGAGGATGGCACCGAGTTTCCCGACGCCCAGGCGTTGTGGGAGCGGCTCAGGGGCGGGGAGGGCGAGGGGCCTCCGCCCGGCAAGACTGACGACGAAGGCGCCTGAGGCGCCTTTTTCTTTGCCCGCAGTGCGGGCAACTTGTTCGATTACGGCGAAAGACTGTTGCAGGATTTGTCATGGTCTAATAGCTGCCTAGGCAGTATTGTTCTTTGCGTATAGCTGACTAGGCAGAGAACATGCAGCACTACGATCGCGACAATTTTCCCCTGCGCTACTCCATCGGCCACCTCCTCGCGCTGGTCAACCAGCAGAAGGACCGCCTGCTCGACAAGTACCTGGCTCCCCACGACGTCACGGCGGCGCAATTCAAGGTCCTGCTCTTGCAACAGAAGGACGCTGCACTGGATACGCCGGCAGCCCTGTGTCGGGCGCTGTCGCTGGACAGTGGTGCGATGACGCGGATGCTCGACCGGCTGGAGAACAAGGGCCTGCTGACGCGGGTGCGTTGCGACGCCGATCGGCGCCAGGTGCGTCTTCTGCTGACCGAGCAGGGCAAGGCCTTCAGCCAGCAGATCATGTCCATCGCCGCGGATGCGCTGAACGACCTGACACAGCCCCTGACCCGCGAAGAGTTCAAGGAGCTGGACCGGCTGCTGCGCAAGATCCTGACGCCCACCGGCCTGTTGCCGGATGCCCAGGGAGCGCACTGAGATGAACGTACGCCTTTCCCTTTGCGCCCTGTGCGTGGCCCTGGCGCTGGCCGGCTGCGCCTCGTCACGCGGGTTGCAGCCGCAGGGTGCGCTGCTCGATGCCGCCACCCTGAGCAGCGAGCGTACCCTCGCCGCCGAGCGGCTGACGCGGGCCGCCTGGCCGCGTTCCGATTGGTGGAACAGCCTTGGCGATGCGCGCCTCGATGCGTTGATTCGCGAAGCGCTGGCCTCCAGCCCCGACCTCCAGGTAGCCGACGCGCGTACGCGCCAGGCCAGCGCCGCCGCGCTCGCCGCCGATGCGGAGCGCCAGCCGAATGTCGACCTTAACGCCGCCGTCAGCCGTTCGCGCGAGTCGCGCATCGATGATCCCAGTGGCCAGGGCGAACGCTACGGCACGCTGCGCAGCCTGTCGGTGGATGCCAGCTACAGCTTCGATCTCTGGGGTGGCGAGCGCGCCGCCTGGGAAGCGGCGCTGGGGCGCGCGCGGGCCAGCGAAGTCGATGGCCAGGCCGCGCGGCTGACGCTCGCCGCCAACGTGGCGCGCGGCTACAACGACCTCGGCCTGGCGTTCCGCACCCAGGACATCGCCGAGCAGGACCTCAAGCGCACCCGCGACATGCTCGAGCTGTCACAGCGCCGATACGCCGCCGGGATCGACAGCGAATACCAGTTGCAGCAGACGCAGAGCCTGGAAGCCGCAGCAGATGCGACACTGACCGCCGCGCGCCAGCAGGTGCGCAGTGCGCAGATCCGCCTGGCGGTGCTGTTGGGCAAGGGCCCGGACCGCGGCGCCGAGCTGCCGCGTCCGCAGCTGATCGCCCCGACCGCGGTGAGCCTGCCGGCGCAGTTGCCGGCGGAGCTGATCGGCCGGCGCCCGGACCTGGTGGCCGCGCGCTGGCGCGTCGAGGCGGCGTCGCGGGACATCGACGCCAGCAAGACGCGCTTCTACCCGAACCTCAACCTGACGGCGTCCGCCGGTATCAAGTCGGTGCTCGGCGACGCCCTGTTCGGTGGGCCGAGCCGCTTCTTCCAGGTCGGGCCGGCGCTGTCGCTGCCGATCTTCGACGGTGGCCGTCGGCGCGCCGACCTGGCCGGCCGCGATGCCGACTACGACCTCGCCGTGGCGCAGTACAACCAGACGCTGCTCGCGGCGCTCGGCGATATCGGCGACGGCATCACCCAGCTGCGCTCGCTGGACCAGCAGATCCTCCAGCAGCAGCGCGCCCGCGACATCGCCCGCAGCTCCTTCGACATCGCCATGCAGCGCTACGGCGACGGCATCGGCAACTACCTCGACGCGCTGAGTGTCGAGCAGCAACTGCTGCAGGCCGAGCGCCAGCTCGTCAGCCTGAACGCCCAGCGCGTCGACAGCGCGGTGCTGCTGATGCAGGCGCTGGGCGGCGGTTTCCAGATTTCCGGCTCGCCCGCGACTCCGCTCGCCGCAGCCCCCACCTCTTCACGTTGAGTAGACGACCATGGCCGATTCCACGCCCAACACCGTCGAGCATGCCGAGAACACCGGCGCCGAACAGAACGACAACAAATCCTCCGGCAAGCGCAGGACGCTGCTCATCGGCCTGGCGCTGCTGGTGATCCTCGCCGTGCTCGGGGTTTACCTCTATCACCTGTTCTACGGACGGTTCCACGAGAGCACCGACGACGCCTACGTCAACGGCAACCTGGTGCAGATCACCCCGCAGATCACCGGCACGGTGGTCAGCATCGGCGCCGACGACGGCGACTACGTCGAGCAGGGCCAGGTGCTGGTGCGTTTCGACCCGAGCGACAGCGAAGTCGCGCTGCAGAGCGCCGAAGCCAACCTGGCGAAGACCGTGCGTCAGGTGCGCGGGCTGTACAGCAACGTGGACTCCTACAAGGCCCAGGTCGCCTCGCGCAAGACCGACGTGGAGCGCGCGCGCAGCGACTTCCAGCGTCGCCAGAAGCTGGCCCAGGGCGGCGCGATTTCCCAGGAAGAGCTGTCCCACGCCCGCGACACCCTGACCTCGGCGCAGAGCGCGCTGACCTCCGCGCAGCAGCAGCTGGATACCAACGCCGCGTTGGTCGACGAGACCAACATCGCCTCGCACCCGGACGTCAAGGCGGCGGCGGCGCAGATGCGCCAGGCCTACCTCGATGAGGTGCGCAGCAGCCTGGTGGCGCCGGTCAGCGGCTACGTCGCGCAGCGTTCGGTGCAGGTCGGCAGCCGCGTGCAGCCGGGCACTCCGCTGATGGCGGTGGTGCCGCTGGAGCAGATCTGGATCGACGCCAACTTCAAGGAAACCCAGCTGCGCGACATGCGCATCGGCCAGCCGGTGGAGGTGGAGGCCGACCTCTACGGTAGCGACGTGCGCTACCGCGGCACCGTGGAAAGCCTCGGCGTCGGCACCGGCACCGCGTTCTCTCTGCTGCCGGCGCAGAACGCCAGCGGCAACTGGATCAAGATCGTCCAGCGCCTGCCGGTACGCATCCGCCTGGAGCCGGACAACCTGAAGAAGCATCCGCTGCGGATCGGCCTGTCCACCGATGTAAACGTCGACCTGCACGACCAGGACGGCGAGTTGCTGGCGCAGAAGCCGCTCGAGCAGCCGCGTTTCTCCACCGACGTGTACGAGCGGCAACTGGCCGAGGCCGACGCGCTGATCGAGCAGATCATCCAGCGCAACGCGCCGGGCACCCGCGCCGGTGGCGTGGCCGGGCGCTGACGGGAGCCTGCCATGAGCGATAACGCCTTCCGCCCGGCGAGCATGCTGCTGGCGACCATCGGGATTTCCCTGGCGACCTTCATGCAGGTGCTCGACACCACCATCGCCAACGTCGCGTTGCCGACCATCGCCGGCAACCTCGGGGTGAGTTCGGAGCAGGGCACCTGGGTGATCACCTCGTTCGCCGTGTGCAACGCCATCGCCCTGCCGTTGACCGGCTGGATGGCACGGCGCTTCGGCGAGGTGAAGCTGTTCCTCGCCGCGGTGATGCTGTTCGTGATCACCTCGTTCCTCTGCGGCATCGCCCGCTCGATGCCCGAGCTGGTGCTGTTCCGCGCGTTGCAGGGGTTCGTCGCCGGGCCGCTGTATCCGATGGCGCAGACGCTGCTGCTGGCGATCTTCCCGGCGGCCAAGCGCGGCATGGCGCTGGCGCTGCTGGCGATGGTGACCGTGGTGGCGCCAATCATCGGACCGATCGCAGGCGGCTGGATCACCGACAACTACAGCTGGCCCTGGATCTTCTTCATCAATGTGCCGATCGGCGTGTTCGCCTGCCTGGTGGTCTGGAGCCAGCTGGGCAAACGGCCGGAGAAGATCGTCCATCAACCCATCGACTACGTCGGCCTGAGCCTGCTGGTGATTGGCGTCGGCCTGCTGCAGGTGGTGCTCGACAAGGGCAACGACCTGGACTGGTTCGAGTCGACCTTCATCCAGGTCGGCGGCGCGGTGGCGGTGGTGGCGCTGATCGCCCTGGTGATCTGGGAACTCACCGACAAGCACCCGATCGTCAACCTGAGCCTGTTCCGCTACCGCAATTTCTCCTTCGGCACGCTGGCGCTGGTTCTCGGCTATTCCGGGTTCTTCGGCATCAACCTGCTGCTGCCGCAGTGGCTGCAGACCCAGCTCGGCTACACGCCGGTGTGGGCCGGCCTGGCCGCGGCGCCGATCGGCCTCCTGCCGGTGTTCCTCTCGCCGCTGGTGGGGCGGTTCGCGCACAAGGTCGACATGCGCCTGCTGTCCGGCGGTTCGTTCCTGGTGATCGGGGCATCCTGCTTCATGCGCGCCACCTTCAACACCGAGGTGGATTACCGCCACATCGCCGAGGTGCAGGTGTTCATGGGGCTGGGCATCGCGCTGTTCTTCATGCCCACCACCAGCATCCTGCTCTCCAGCCTACCGCCTAAGGACATCGCCGACGGTTCGGGCCTGGCGACCTTTCTGCGCGTGCTTGGCGGCAGCTTCGCCTCGTCGCTGACCACCTGGATCTGGCAGCGGCGCGCCGACCTGCACCACGCGCAGCTGGCCGAGCACGTGACCGCCTACGACCCGGCGACGCAGCAGTATCTGCAGCAGTTGGGAGGGGCATCGACCGCGCACTACGCGCAGATCGACAAGATCGTCGAGAGCCAGGCCTACATGCTCTCGACGGTGGAGTATTTCACCCTGCTCGGGTGGATGTTCTTCGGCCTGATCCTGATCATCTGGTTGGCCAAACCGCCGTTCACCGCCAAGGCCGCGGGCGGCGGAGGCCACTGAGTCCGGCGGCGCCGCGGGTCAGATGCGGAAGCTGTCCACCAGGTGCTTGAGGCGGGTCACCTGGCCTTCCAGGTCGCCACAGGCGCGCAGGGTGGCCTGGAGGTTTTCCACGCCTTCCTGGTTCAGCAGGTTGATCTCGTTGATATCCACGTTCAGCGACTCGATCACCGTGGTCTGTTCCTCGGTGGCGGCGGCGACCGACTGATTCATGCCATCGATCTCGCCGATCCGCTGGGTCACGCTGCCCAGGCGCTCGCCGGCCTGGTTGGCGACCTCCACGCTCTGCTCGCTGTGGCGCTGGCTCTCGGTCATGGTGCTGACCGAGGTGCGCGCGCCGACCTGCAGTTCCTCGATCATCTGCTGCACCTGCGCCGCCGATTCCTGGGTGCGATGGGCGAGGTTGCGCACCTCGTCGGCGACCACCGCGAAGCCACGTCCGGCTTCCCCGGCGCGCGCCGCTTCGATGGCGGCGTTGAGCGCCAGCAGGTTGGTCTGCTCGGAAATGCCGCGGATCACCTCGAGAATCTGCCCGATGTTGGCGGTTTTGCCGTTGAGTTCCTCGATGGTGTCGCAGGACGAACGAATCTTTCCGGACAGGTCGGTCATCGCGCCGATGGTCTTCTGCACCACCTGGCGACCCTCTTCGGCGAGGTTGCGGACATCGGAAGCCTGGTGCGAGGCGTCGGCGGCATTGCGCGCGATTTCCTGCGCGGTGGCGCCGAGTTCGTTGATCGCGGCCGCCACGCTGTGGGTCCGGTTGGCCTGCTCGTCGGAGTTGCTCATCGACGAGTTGGAGGCGCTGACCACCAGTTGGGCGACTTCATGCACCTGGGCAGTGGCCGAGGACACCTCGCGGATCGAGGCGTGGACCCGTCCGACGAAGCGGTTGAAGGCGTCCGCCAGGTCGCCGAACTCGTCGTGCGAGTGGATTTCCAGGCGCTTGGTCAGATCGCCCTGGCCTTCGGCGATGTCCTCCATCGCACGGCCCATCAGGCGCACCGGCTGCATCAGCACGCGGATCAGCATGCCAAGCAGCAGCAGGATCAGCACCACCGCCACGATCGTGGCGACGATCGCCGAGGTACGGAATTCCTGCAGCATGGAGAACGCCTTCGCCTTGTCGATCGACAGGCCGACGTACCAGTTCACCGAGGGCAGCCCCTTGACCTGGGCGAAGGTGACGATGCGCGTGCCCTCGGCGCCTTCGACTTCGCTGAACCCGGGGCCGATGTTCAGCTTGCTGGCGGGAAAGGCTTCGTTCAGCGATTTCATCACCAGGTTCTTGTCCGGATGAACCAGCATCTTGCCGTCGGCGCTGACCAGAAAGGCGTAACCCATGCCCTCGAAGTCCAGCGAGTTGATGATCTTCACCAGGGTCTGCAGCCCCAGGTCGCCGCCGACCACGCCGAGGGTCTGGCCGTCCCGGGACGCGGGGGTTGCGATGGTGATGATCAGCTCGTTGCTGGCGGCGTCGATGTAGGGTTCGGTGAGCGTGGTGCCGCCGGCGGCGAGCGCATCCTTGTACCAGGGGCGGGTGCGCGGGTCGTAGCCGTCGGGCATCGGATCGTCCGGGCGCATGGTGAAGGCGCCGTCGCGAGTGCCCAGGTAGGTGAAGTTGAAGCTGGAGCTCAGCGCCTTTTGCTCCAGCAGGTTGGCTATCGCGTCCGCTGAATCGTTGTTGGCCACCGATTGCGCCGCGCTTTCCACCAGCAGAAGGCGCCCGGACAGCCAGTTCTGGATGTTGCTGGCGGTCACCTCGCCCATTTCCCCCAGATAGTTCTCCAGGTCCTCGCGAATCGCGTTGCGCTGCAGGTAATCGTTGTAGAGGGTGAACAGCGAGAAGGCGACCACCACCACCAGCGAGGCGGCGAGCAGAATCTTGTGGCTGAACTTCAGGTTCGAAGGCATGGCGGAATCCGGTTTGACGTGCACGGGTAGTCGGCCAAACACCCCTGGCCTGTGCAACCTATCGGTCAGCGCCAAGATAGCTTGAGTGCATACGACGAAATGTCGCGAATGCTGAAAAGTTCGATCATGGATACGAAGCGGCCGCACTTTTTTGGGGCGACCGCTGCGTTCATTTGATCAGGAAAGTGGAAATACTCAGACGCCTTGGGTATCGGCTTTTTCCAGTTCCTTTTCCATCTTTTGCAGTTCCTGCTGGAAAGCTTGGTCCAGCACACTGGCTTTCTTGCGCCAAGGCTTACGCTCGGGTTCCGGTTGAGCAGCGTAGGTTTTGACTTCTCCGCCGTTAATATCCATATAGCGTTGCGCCTGGCGCTCTAGTTCTGCGCGCAGTTCGTCTTTATTCACGATTGATCCTGTTGATCGAACATGGAGGACGCTGGGCGAGGCGGTGGGGCCGCTGCGCTGCGTCGGGTTTTTTATCGTTCTTGATACTTGTCGCCGCGTTGGGCGCGGCGATTATATCCATCGCCGCGAATACATCCATACGCGGATTAATGCGGCGTACTGAAAAGACTGTATTTACGCAGAAAGATTCAATGACGCGACTCAGTCGTCCTTCAATAGATTGAAACGCGCGTCTTCGGCGCCTGCACCTATCAGGTGCTCAGCATCCGGTTCACTGATGAGCTGGCGGCGTCCGGCTATTTCAAGTACCGACATGCGCGTCGCCTCGTCGGTCGTCACGCGTACCTGGTCCAGGGGACTTTCGTATTTGCGGTCGTCGACGAAAACGGCGCAGGTGGAATTGTGGGTATTGATCTCGATCGTCATGGCAGTTCTCCGGGATAACGTAATCACGCGGTTACCCAGTTGTGACCTCGAACTTGCGTGGATACTCCCGGGCGCGGCCAGGCAGTGTTTCTTCGGTGTTAGTTGCCCTTCGTTGCAACAGCGAACGCGTCGTACGGCACATTGCCGGGCGGGGCCAGCGACGCGACTTCAAAGCCGCGCCGCGATGGCCCATCATTCGCGCGGTCTTCCCTCGGTAGTTCACTCATGAGTTCGCTTTCTCCCCTGGCGGCGTATCGCCTTGCAGTCGACCAGGGTTTCCAGTCGGACCCTGCGCAATGGCACGCCGTGCAGATCCTCGAGCGCTGCCAGCAGGCCATCCATGCCGGTGGCGGCGCTTCGCCCGGCAGCGGCGTGTACCTGTGGGGCCCGGTCGGCAGGGGCAAGACCTGGCTGATGGATCGCTTCCACGAGAGCCTTCAGGTGCCGGCCCGGCGTCAGCACTTCCACCATTTCATGCGCTGGGTGCACCAGCGGCTGTTCCAACTGGTCGGCACCGCCGATCCGCTGCAGGCACTGGCCACGGAGCTGGGGCGCGAGGTGAGGGTGCTGTGTTTCGACGAGCTATTCGTCACCGATATCGGTGACGCGATCATCCTCGGGCGGCTGTTCGAGGTGATGTTCGAGCAGGGCGTGGTGCTGGTCGCCACCTCCAACCAGCCGCCCGAGCAGCTCTATGCGGACGGCTTCAACCGCCAGCGTTTCCTGCCGGCGGTCGCCGCGATCAACCGCTGCATGCAGGTGGTCAACCTCGACGGCGGCGAGGATCACCGCCTGCATCCCGGCGTTGGCTTGCAGCGTTACTGGCTGGCCCAGGCCGGGCAGCCAAGTGCCCTGGAGGCGGTTTTCCGGCAGCTGGCGGGAGACGATGCCGGTTCCTGCGAACCGGTGAGCCTGGCGCACCGCCCGATCGCCGTGGTGCGGCGCAGCGCACGGGTGCTCTGGAGCCGTTTCGACGACCTGTGCAAGGAGCCGCTGGCGGCCTACGACTTCATCGTGCTCTGCGACCAGTTCGATGCAGTGCTGCTGAGCGGCGTGCCGAACATGAGCGCGCGCCAGGGCGAGTGCAAGATCGCCCGTGGCACCGAGGACGCGGCCGAGCAGGTGGCTGCCGGCGACCGCGAGCTGCCCAGGCTGTCGAAGCACGACGACGGCGCGCGGCGCTTCATCGCCCTGGTCGACGAGTGCTACGACCGCCAGGTGCCGCTCTACATCGAGGCCGAGGTGGCGATGGATGCGCTGTACACCGAGGGCTACCTGGCCTTTCCGTTCCGCCGCACCCTGAGCCGGCTGAAGGAAATGCAGCTGCAGCGCTTCGGTCGCACGGCTGCGCCCGCGCCCGGCTGACCCGATAGCGACGAGGGCCGCCGGGTGCGCCATGCGCACCCGGCTCAGCCGAACCTAGAGAAAGCTCATCGCCCGCGATTCGCCGAGCAGGAAGCCGCGATTGGCCTCGGTGCAGGCGCGCAGGTATTCGCTGACCTGGGTGATGCGCTTGAGCCGGCGCAAGTCCTCGCGGTAGTAGATCCAGAACTGCCGGGTGACCTCCACCTGCTGCGGCAGCAGTTCCACCAGCCGCGGGTCCGGCCCGGCGAGGAAACACGGCAGGATCGCCAGCGCACGGCCCTGCAGCGCCGAGAGGTACTGGGCGACCACGCTGGTGCTGCGCAGCTGGCTGCTGGCGTTGGGCACCACGCGCTCCAGATAGAGCAGCTCCGGGCTGAAGGCGAGGTCGTCGACGTAGGTGATGAAGCTGTGCCCGGCGAGGTCCTCCACGGACCCGATCGGCGGATGCTGCGCCAGGTACTCGGCGGTGGCGTAGAGGCGCAGGTTGTAGTCGCACAGCTTGGAGCAGACGTAAGGCCCGCGCTCCGGGCGTTCCAGGGTGATGGCGATGTCCGCCTCCCGGCGCGACAGGCTGATGAAGTGCGGCACCGGCAGCAGGTCGATGGAGATGTTCGGGTAGACGTCCTGGAAATGGCTCAGCTGCGGCGCCACGAAGAAGCTGCCGAAACCCTCGGTGGAGCCGATCCGCACATGCCCGGACAGTGCCAGGCTGGCCCCGGAAACCTGCTCGCAGGCGGCCTGCAGGGTGCTTTCCAGCGACTCCGCGTAGCCCAGCAGGTGCAGGCCCTCGGGGGTCAGCACGAAGCCGGCCGAGCGCGACTTCTCGAACAGCAGCGCGCCCAGCGCCTTCTCCAGCGCGCGGATGCGCCGCGACACCGTCGTGTAGTCCACGTTGAGGCGCCTGGCGGCGTTGCTGGCGGTGCGTGTGCGCGCCACTTCGAGGAAGAACTTGAGGTCGTCCCAGTTCATCTGACTGGCGAGCATGAGATTTTTTTGCATATCCAACCGGTGCTTTTGTTCTGACTTATCGGAAGTTTGCACACCTATACTCGAAGCCGGTCGCTGCTACCAGCCGCTTCCGTGACCTTGCAAAGCCCTAACGACAAAAACAATAGAGCAGGCAACCATGAACGAATCGCTATCGACAGGTGGCCGATCCGGCCGCAAGCATTACCGCATCGCCGGTCTCGCCAGCATGGCGGGTACCACCATCGAGTGGTACGACTTCTTCCTCTACGGCACCGCCGCGGCGCTGGTCTTCAACAAACTCTTCTTCCCCGCCCTCGACCCCATCACCGGTGTGCTGGCCGCGTTCGCCACCTACGCCGTGGGCTTCATCGGCCGGCCGTTGGGCGGCATCATCTTCGGCCACTTCGGTGACCGCATCGGGCGCAAGTCGATGCTGATGATGACGCTGATGATGATGGGCATCCCGACCATCGCCATCGGCCTGATTCCCACCTACGAACAGATCGGCTACTGGGCCGCGGTGATCCTTGTGCTGATGCGCTTCCTGCAGGGAATGGCGGTCGGCGGCGAGTGGGGCGGCGCCGTGCTTATGGCGGTGGAACACGCGCCCGAAGGCAAAAAGGGCTTCTACGGCAGCCTGCCGCAGACCGGCGTCGGTGCCGGCCTGGTGCTGTCCTCGCTGGCCATGGGCGCGGTGGCGACCCTGCCCGAGGAGCAGATGATGAGCTGGGGCTGGCGCCTGCCGTTCCTCGCCAGCGTGGTGTTGCTCGGCGTTGGCTGGCTGATCCGCGTGAAGGTCGCCGAGTCGCCGGACTTCGAGAAGCTCAAGGAGCAGAAGCGCGAAGTCCGCGTGCCGCTGTTCGAGGTGGTGCGCAAGTACCCGCGCGCGACCCTGACCATCATCGGCGCGCGCATGGCGGAGAACGCCTGGTTCTACATGGCGGTGACCTTCGCCCTGGCCTACGCGGCCAACCAGCTGAAGATTCCCCGCGCCGAGGTGCTGCACGCGATCACCGCGGGCGCGGCGATTTCCCTGCTCACCATGCCGTTCTGCGGCTGGCTGTCGGACAAGGTCGGGCAGAAGCGCCTGTACTTCGCCGGCCTGCTGCTGCTCTGCGCGTTCGTCTATCCGTTCTTCAGCATGCTCGGCACTCGCGAGCCGCTGCTGGTCTGGTGGGCGATGGTGCTGGCGGTGGGTGTGGTCTTCCCGATCCTCTACGCGCCCGAATCGCTGCTCTTCGCCCGGCAGTTCCCGGCCGAAATCCGCTACAGCGGCATCTCCCTCGCGGTGCAGGTGGCCGGCGTTCTAGGCGGCGGCTTCGCCCCGATGATCGCCACCTCGCTGCTCGGCGCGGCCGACGGCAGCCCGCGCTACGTGGTCGCCTACCTGATCGGCATGGGCGTGGTGGCGCTGTTCTGCACGGCGCTGATGCAGGGCGACCGGGCCGCCATCGACAACATGAAACCGGCGCAGTCGCGCCGCGCATCGCCGGCGCTGGATACGCCCTGAGCGGCCGACGCCTCCTTTCTGCGCGGTGAGCCGCGCAGGTTTCGCACAACGACAGTCAGGACATCGACCATGAGCACCAGCATTCCCCACGTCAAACTCCTCATCGGCGGCGAGCTCGTCGAGTCGCGCACCACGCAATGGCGCGACGTGATCAACCCGGCGACCCAGGAAGTCCTGGCGCGGGTGCCGTTCGCCACGCCCGAGGAAATCGAGGCCGCGGTGAGCAGCGCCAAGCAGGCCTTCAAGACCTGGCGCAAGACGCCGATCGGCGCCCGCTCGCGGGTCTTCCTCAAGTACCAGCAACTGATCCGCGAAAACATGAAGGAACTCGCGGCGATCCTCACCGCCGAACAGGGCAAGACCCTGGCCGACGCCGAGGGCGATGTGTTCCGCGGCCTGGAGGTGGTCGAGCACGCCGCCGGGATCGGCAACCTGCAACTGGGCGAACTGGCCAACAACGTCGCCGGCGGGGTGGACACCTATACGCTGATGCAGCCGCTGGGCGTCTGCGCCGGGATCACCCCGTTCAACTTCCCGGCGATGATCCCGCTGTGGATGTTCCCGATGGCCATCGCCACCGGCAACACCTTCGTCCTCAAGCCTTCGGAGCAGGACCCGATGGTGACCATGCGCCTCGCCGAGCTGGCGTTGCAGGCCGGCGTGCCGGCCGGCGTGCTCAACGTCATCCACGGCGGCGTCGATGCGGTGAACGCGATCTGCGACCACCCGGACATCAAGGCGGTGTCGTTCGTCGGTTCCACCAAGGTCGGCACCCACGTCTACAACCGTGCCAGCCAGGCCGGCAAGCGCGTGCAGTGCATGATGGGGGCGAAGAACCACGCCATTGTCATGCCCGACGCGCACAAGGAGCAGACCCTCAATAACCTCGCCGGCGCCGCGTTCGGCGCGGCCGGGCAGCGCTGTATGGCGCTGTCGGTGGCGATCCTGGTGGGTGAGGCGCAGCAATGGCTGCCGGAGATGGTCGCCAAGGCGCAGACGCTGAAGGTCAGCGCTGGCGTGGAGCCGGGCACCGACGTCGGCCCGCTGGTCTCCTGCGCGGCGCTGGATCGCGTCAGCAGCCTGATCGAGCGCGGCGTTGCCGAAGGCGCCCAACTCGCCCTGGACGGCCGCAACCCGTCCGTCAGCGGTTATGCCGACGGCAACTTCGTCGGCCCGACGATCTTCTCCGGCGTCACTCCGCAGATGAGCATCTACAAGGAAGAAATCTTCGGCCCGGTGCTCTGCGTGATGCACGCGGCGACCCTGGACGAAGCCATCGAGATGATCAACGCCAACCCCAACGGCAACGGCACCGCCATCTTCACCCGCTCCGGCGCGGCGGCGCGGCACTTCCAGGAAGAGATCGACGTCGGCCAGGTGGGCATCAACGTGCCGATCCCGGTGCCGGTGCCGATGTTCTCCTTCACCGGCTCGCGCGCCTCCAAACTCGGCGACCTCGGCCCCTACGGCAAGCAGGTCGTGCAGTTCTACACGCAGACCAAGACGGTCACCCAGCGCTGGTTCGACGAAAGTGACGTGGGCGGCGCGGTGAACACCACCATCACGCTGAAATAACCTTCGACGTCCTCTCCTGCGGGAGAGGGCCGGGCGAGCGCGCCTGTCCGGCGCGCTCGCACACGCACACTCAAGAGGCATCCACCATGAACATCGGTTTTCTCGGTCTCGGCAACATGGGCGGGCCCATGGCGCGCAACCTGCTCAAGGCCGGTCACGCGCTCAGCGTCTTCGACCTCTCCGCCACCGCGGTGGCGGCGGCGGTCGAGGCGGGCGCGACGGCCGTGGCATCGCCCGCCGAACTGGCGCAGCGCAACGTCGAAGTGATCATCACCATGCTGCCGGCGTCGCCCCACGTGAAGGCGGTCTACCTCGGCGAAGACGGGCTGCTGGCCCACGTCCGCCCCGGCGTGCTGCTGATCGACTGCTCCACCATCGACCCGATTAGCGCGCGGGAGGTGGCCAAGGCCGCCACCGAACACGGCAACCCGATGCTCGATGCGCCGGTGTCCGGCGGCACCGGCGGCGCCGAGGCCGGCACCCTGACCTTCATGGTCGGCGGCAGTGCCGGGGATTTCGCCCTGGCGCAGCCGCTCCTGGCGGCGATGGGCAAGAACATCGTGCATTGCGGCGACAGCGGCAACGGCCAGGTGGCGAAGGTGGCCAACAACATGCTGCTGGGCATCTCGATGATCGGCGTGGCCGAGGCGATGAGCCTGGGCGTGGCGCTGGGCATGGACGCCAAGGTGCTGGCCGGGGTCATCAACACCTCCAGCGGGCGTTGCTGGAGTTCGGACACCTACAACCCGTTCCCCGGCGTGCTGGAGAACGCCCCGGCTTCGCGCGGCTACAGCGGCGGTTTCGGCAGCGACCTGATGCTCAAGGACCTTGGCCTGGCCACCGAAGCGGCGCGCGCGGTACGCCAGCCGGTGCTGCTCGGCGCCCTGGCGCAGCAGCTCTACCAGGGCTTCAGCCTGCAAGGCCACGGCGGCCTGGACTTCTCGGCGATCATCGAGCTGTACCGCAAGCCGGAGTGACGACGGGCGCGAAGCGGCCCGCGGGCTTCAGCCGCAGCGATGCAGCCGGCGCCAGGCCTGCGGCGTGATACCGGTCTCGCGGAGGAAGGTGCGGCTGAAGTGCGACTGGTCGCAGAAGCCGTGCACGTGGGCTATGCGGGTTAGCGATTCGTCGGTGGCGAGCATCATTTCCCGCGCCGCCTCGATGCGCCGGCGGGCCACGTAGAGCAGCGGCGGGCTGCCGAAGGCCTGTTTGAAGGCACGGGTGAAATGGCTGACGCTGAGCGCGAGCAGCGCGGCCAGCTCGCGGGTGCGGATGGCGCAATCCAGGTGCTCGTCGATGTAGCTGGAGAGCCGCCTGACCTGCCAGCCGGCGAGGCCGCCACGGCTGTCGCCGCTGTCGAAATCGGCATCGCGACGCAGCAGTGCGATGGCGCGGGTCAGGCTGCGGCAGGCGGCTTCGCGGTCGCTGTGCAGCGCCAGACCGGCGTCGTCGAGCAGGCCGAGCACCGTGGCGATGGGGCCGCCGGGGAAGGGCAGGATGGCGTTCCTAGGCATCGGCGTGCTCCGCTGGCTATGAACGGCGCTCGAAGGGGCGCCTCTGCCAGGGATGATGCGGGGGTGAGCGCGGTGCTAACAGACCACGACGAGGCGCTCGCCGACGACACGAAAGTGGGGGCGGATCAGAGCTCGATGATGCCGCGCTGGATACCGATGGTGACCGCGTGGGTGCGGTTGTTGGCGCTCAGCTTGTCCATGATGCTGCGCAGATGGCCCTTGATGGTGTCCTCGGAAATCCCCAGCTCGTTGGCGATCTGCTTGTTCGCCGCGCCTTGCGCCACCCGTTGCAGCACTTGCAGTTCGCGCGGGCTGAGGGCCTCCTGGCCGAGGGATTCCGCCAGCTCGGCGGCGATCTCCGCGGGAAAGTGCCGGCGCCCGGCGGCCAGCGCGCGGATCGCCTCCACCAGTTCCTTGCGCAGCGTGCTTTTCAGCAGATAGCCCTGGGCCCCGGCCTTGATCGCGTGCAGCGCGCGCACGTCGCCCCGGTAGGTGGTGAGGATGGCGATGCGCGCATCGGGGAACTCCGCGCGGATCGCCCGGATCGCCTCGATACCGTTCATTTCCGGCATCTGCAGGTCCATCAGGGTCACGTCCGGGCGCTGCGCGCGGAAGCGTTCCAGGGCTTCGCTGCCATCGCCGGCTTCGCCGACCAGGCGGATGTCGGGCTGCTGGTCGAGTACCGCGGCGATCCCCTCGCGCAGCAGCGGATGGTCGTCGACGACCAGCACGCGAATGTCTCCGGTGACCGCAGTCATGCTCAGCTCCTCGGATGAATCAGGTAATGCAGCCAGCGCCTCCAGCGCCGCGGTGTGCGCCGGTAGGCGAGGGTGGCGGGCAGGCTCAGGCGGACCTCGCTTCCCTGTGCCACGGCACTGCGGATATCCAGTTCGGCACCGATTTTCTGCGCGCGTTCGTGCATGCCCCTGAGTCCCCAGTGATCCGGGCGGCCGGTCGGGCCGAGGTACTCGGCGGCGATGCCGCGGCCGTCGTCGGCGATGCTCAGCACGAAGCGCCGCGGGGTGTAGTGGATGACCACGCTGACGTGGCTCGCGCCGGCGTGGCAGAAGGCGTTGGCGATGGCCTCGCGGCCCATCCGGTAGGCCTCGTCGCGCACCAGCGGGCGCAGGTCGTGCGGGCGACCGCGGACCTTCACGGCGAAGACGATGGCCGGGTCGTGTTCCAGTTCCTCGTCGAGCGCCTCGAAGGCGGTGGCGAGGTCCGCCACCGCGAGGCTGCGCCGGCGCAGGTTGCGCACCCGTTCGCGGCCTTCGGCGAGTACCTGGTCGGCGCGGTCCAGCGCACGCTCCATGCGCTGTCGCACCGGCTGGTCCTCGTCGAGGCTTTCCGCCGCGGCCTGGAAGTGCAGCATCAGCCCCTGCACGCCTTGCAGGAGGGTGTCGTGCAACTCGCGGGCGATGCGTTCGCGTTCGGCGTGGCGTTCCTCCAGGCGTGCGCGCAGCGTCTCGGCGGCGCGCCGCAGGCGGCTCCGGTAGAAGGCCCAGAACAGGCCGACCAGCGCGGCGCCGAAGAGGATCAGGAACAGCGGGCGCTGGTAGAACACCGGGGCGATGCTGAAGCTCAGCTGCGCTTCCTGCTCGGCAGGTACGCCGTCGGCATTCGCCGCATCCACGCGGAAGCGGTAGTCGCCGGCGCGCAGGCCGGTGTAGATCGCCTGGCGCTGGCTGCCGGCGTAGTGCCAGTCGCGGTCGTAGCCATCGAGGCGGTAGCGAAAGTGCAGCCCCTCGGGCATCGACAGGCTGAGCGCCGTGTAGTCGATCATCACCCGTCCGCTCTGCGCCGGAAGTTGCAGCGCACGGTTGCCGGAGAGGCGCACGCCGTCGACGTCCAGCGATTCGATCAGCACCCGCGGCGGCGCATCCTCGGCGTCGTGCTGCGCCGGGTCGATCCAGACCACGCCGTTGCTGGTGGAGAACCACAGCCGGCCGTCGCCGCTGCGCACCGCGGTGGGTAGCGGGAGTACCTGATAGGGGTCGTTGGCGAGCCCTCCGAGGAGGTCGTAGGCGCGGTAGCGCAGGCGCGCTTCGGGATCGGCGATGACGGTCTCGATGTCCTCGGCGGCGAGCCTGAAAATGCCGCCGCGGGCATGCAGCCAGAGGTCTTCGCCCGCTGCCGTGGGCACCGCGAGGACCGCGTAGATGTTGCCGAACAGCTCGCCATCGGGTAGCCGCAGGCTGTGGAAATGCGTCCCGTCGAACCAGGCCAGGCCGCGTTCTCCGGCGACCCACGGACGCCGCGACTGCACTTGCAGGGCGGTGACGTGGCCGATTTGCAGGCCGTCCTTCTCGCCCCACTGGCGTTCCTCGGCGCCGTGGCGGGTGACGATCAGGTTGTCGCGGTAGCCGAACCACAGGCTGCCATCGGCGCCACGGGCGGCGCTCACCGGCATCTTCTGGCTGGCCAGCGCAGTGGGCGCGGGTTGTTCCTGCCAGGCGCCGTCGTGCAGCCGGAACAAGCCGAGGCGGTTGAGCGAGACCCAGAGATCGCCCGCGTCGTCGCGCACCATCGCGCGCACCGAGGAATCCGACGCCTGCCGGGTCGGCAGGGCGGCGACCTTTTCCAGGCGCTCGCCCCGGGAACGCCAGATACCGTTCGGGCCGCCCATCCAGACGTTGCCCTCGGCGTCGCTCATCGCGCTGGTCACCGGCGGCGGCAGGTCGAGCTGGCTCAGCTGGCCCTGCGCCAGGCGCAGCGCCGGACGGTTGCTGCTGCCGGCCCAGAGGCTGCCGTCGGCGCCCGGCGCGAGGGCGAAGTTGAGCGCCTCGCGCGGCAGCGGCGCGGGTTGCACGTTGCGCCGGCGAAAGCGGTCGAGGCCGGCGCTGCTGCCGACCCAGAGGTTGCCGTCACGGTCCTGCAGCAGCGGCCAGAGGTAGTCCGAGCTGAGCCCGTCGCGGGTGGTGAAGCGCTCTAGGGCGCTGCCGCTGCGGGCGGGATCGAACAGTTGGTTGGGTTCGGCGGCATGCTGCAGGCCGTTGCCCAGGGTGCCGATCCACAGGCCGCCCTGCTCATCGAAGAGCAGGCCGTTGGCGGCCAGCGACATGGGCGCGGTCTGCGACACCGGCCGGCCGTCCTCCAGCGTCAGCCGGTGCAGGGCTCCACCGTAGCGCTCGGCGACCCAGATCGAGCCGTCGGCGGCCTGGGTCATCTGGCTGACCCAGCCGAGCGCCAGGCGACTGTCGACGAAGGCATGCGCGCCCACCGGCAGGTAGTAGAGGCAGTCCTCGCTGGCGGCCCAGACGCGGCCTTCGCGGTCGACCAGCACGGCGCGGGCGTTGTCGGGGAAGCGCCAGTCGGCGCCGACGGTTTCCCAGCGCGTGCCGTCGAAACGCGCCAGGCCGTCGTTGGCGGCGGCCCAGAGCACGCCGTCCTGGCCGCGGGCGAAGCCATAGACCACGCCGCCCGGCAAGTCGGTGGCGGGGGCGTAGTGGGTGGTGCCCTGGCTGCCGATGAACTGCACGCCGCCGGCGCGCAGGCCGACCCAGAGGCCGTCGTCGCCGGCCAGCAGCGCCGAGACGATGCCCAGGCGGTTGCCGTTCGGCGCCTGGTAGCGAACGAAGCGGAAACCGTCGAAGCGGTACAGCGAGTCGTTGGTGCCCATCCACAGGTAGCCGTCGCGGCTCTGCACCAGCGCGCCGACCTGGCTCGGGCCGTCGTCGCTGGTGGTCCAGCGCCGGTGCTCCAGCTGTTCCAGCCCGCGCGGCGTGGCGCAGGCCAGGCCGCTGGCGACCAGCAGGAGCAGCAGCCAGCGCCCGCGCAGGCGCTCGCCGCACGCGACCAGAGCGTGCAGGGCCGTCCAGAGGCGGTGCAGCGATGTCATTTCACACGGGTTCCTTCTGCTCAGAAACAGTCGGCCTGGCTTTGGGCCCATTCCAGGGCGTAGTCGGCCACCTCCTGCCAGCCGGCTTCGGCGATCAGCCAATGACTGCGACCGGGAAAACAGCGGTAGGTGCTGACCGCGACCGAGCGGCGATGGCGGCGGAAGACGGCGGCGACGGTGGAGGCGTGGATAGTACGATCATTTTCGCCGGCGATGAGCAGCAAGGGCGCGCGGCGATCGTTGCCGAAGTCGATCCGGGTGCCGATGCCGAGCGCCGCCTCGAGCAGCAAGCGGCCGGGCGCCGGCGCCACCTGCCGCTGGTATTCGCGGTGGCGTTCGGCGGCGTCGAGGGTCTGCGCGGCGTGGCGGGCGAATTGCGCCTCGCTCAGCGGCACGATCCTCCCGGCGCGGGTCAGCATCGGCAGCAGGCGGACCAGCGCGGCGAGGCCGGGCAGCACGCCCCGCGGTGGTGCCGGGGCGATGGCGATGCCGGCTGAACCCAGGCCGCGATCCAGCAGCACCTGGACGAAGAGCCCGCCGTAGCAGTGGCCGACCAGCAGCGGCGGGTGCGGCAGCGCTTCGATCAGCGCCTGGTAGTGGGCGAGGATGCGGCCGACCCCCAGGTTGCCCAGGGCCGCCGGTGGCGCCTCGCGCAGCCGCTGCGCCGGGATGTCCTCCAGCGACGGCCAGGACGGCGCCAGGCAGGTGTAGCCGCAGGCCGCGAAGCGCTGGGCGAAGCGCTCCCACACGCGCGGCGTGAGCCAGGCGCCGTGGATGAACATCACGATTCCGCTCATGCCGGTCCTCCGCCGTGTCGAGTCGCGGACAGTCTGAGCACATCCACGGCCGCAGCGCTTGGACGGATGTGCGGCTCCTGGCATCCAGCGATCTTCGCGCGGTGGCCTCGGTTCATCTCCGTCCTGCGCACAGGTCGTACTACTTGCGCCTTGCTCCGAGGGTCGCGGCTCTTTCGCCTCGCGCCGACCTCTCGTTCCGCGCGCGGCGAAAGCAGCAGCCAGGCAGCGCCAAGGAACCGTATGGCGCGGGCCGGGCGGTTTCGATAATCGCCTCCGACACGACTGAGCCAACAGTCGCCCCAGCAGCGGAGAGCGCCATGCACAACAACAAGAAAGTCCCAGCCCGGTTCCTGCAACTTGCCCTCGGCGCGTCCGTCGCCCTGGGCGTGGCCCAGCAGGCCGCCGCCGAGATCGTCCTGTACGACAAGGACGACACGACCTTTTCCACCGACGGCTACATCAACGCCTTCTATGTCAGCAGCGATGTCGACCGCGAAGGCGAGCAGTTCGACCGCCGCCAGTCGCGGGTCAAGATGGGCTTTCTGCCGAACTGGCTCGGCTTCAACTTCGGCAAGCAGGTGGACGACCTCAAGCTGGGCGGCCGCGCGTCGTTCTGGGTGACCATCAACGACAGCGAAACCAACGGCACCGACACCGCCATCGACGTCCGCCAGTTCTACGGCACGGTCTCCAACCCGGAGTGGGGCGAGGTGCTGGTGGGCAAGGACTTCGGGCTGTTCTCGCGCTCGAACATCTTCCTCGACGAACTGCTCGCCGGGTACGGCAACGTCAGCGACACCCTCGGCCTGGTGGACGGGACCGGCGTGTCCTTCGGCAACATCGGCACCGGTTACCCGTATCCGTTCCCGACCTCGCAGATCACCTACCGCAACAACAACCTCGCCGAGGGCCTGCGCGTCGCGGTGGGCATCATGGACCCGGTGGACACCAACGACGACAGCGCGGTCGGCAAGTCCTACCAGGAGGAGCCGCGCCTGGAGTCGGAAGTCAGCTATCAGTTCCAGCTTGGCGGCTCGACCATCTACACCTGGATCAACGGCGGCTACCAGACCTCGGAAAACACCGACGACACGGTGGACGACGTCACCTCCAAGGGTCTCGGCTATGGCGTGCAGGCGAAGATGGCGGGCTTCTCGGTGACCGCTTCGGGCTTCCAGGCCAAGGGCATCAACCCGTTCTTCACCAACAACGCCGGCGAGGCGACGCTGCGCGAGATCGACAGCGACGGCTACCTCCTGCAGGGCTCCTACACCTGGGGCAAGAACCGTCTGGCGCTGTCCTATGGCAAGACCGAGGACGACGGCAACGGCCTCGGCTCCGCGGCCGACTACGAGACGCGCGGGATCGCCTACTTTCGCACCATCAACGACAACCTGAAGCTGGTCGCCGAGTACAACCAGTACCAGATCGATGGCGAGGACGGCAGCGGCCTGGACGAAGACACCGACACCCTGGCGGTCGGTGCGGTGCTCAGCTGGTAAGCCGCTTCACCGGCCCGGCCGCGCCGGGTCGCGCAGGACGGGCGGGTCGCGCACGAGCGGGCCCGCCTTTTTCATGAGCATGGAAAAAGGAGCATGACCTCGATGGGACTCTGGAGCGCTTACAGCCAGGATTTCCTCCTCTGGCTGGCCATCGGCACCACCCTGGTGTTCGCCCTGCCGATCTTCTGCGTGCCGCTGCACTGGGCACGCCTGATGGGCTGGGCGGTACCGGACCAAACCCACCTGGCGATCTACTTCGGACGTTGCCTGGGTGCCTTCATCCTCATCGTCGAGGCGCTGATGATGCGCGCCGCGCTGACCGGTGAGGCGCTGCACACCACCTATGAAGTGCTCGCGGCGGTCGCCACGTCGATGATCGTGGTGCACGTCTATGGCGCGCTGCGACGCATCCAGCCGCTCAGCGAAACCCTGGAGACCGGTTTCTACGCCGGCATGCTGGCGCTGACCCTGCTGTGCTGGCCGGCCGCGGCCTGAGCGGGCGCTACCTTCGGATGAGAGCCTTCGCGACCCAAGTAGCATGGGGCCTGGCGCGGGGGCTTTCTAGAATGACCGAAACGGCAACGGGTGTTCGGGAGGTGGGCCGATGCGGCATGGGGAAAGTGAAAGCGTGGTCACCGCCGTTTCGCACGCGCGCGAAGCGGAAGCGGTGGCCCAGGACCTGGCGCGCCAGCTGATCCATCCCCACCTGGGCTTCGTGCTGTTCTTTTGCTCGGCAGAATACGACCTGGCCGCGCTCGGCCCGGCGCTGGAGCAGTACTTCGGTGGCATCGAGCTGGTCGGCTGCACCAGTGCCGGCGAGATCACGCCGCTCGGCTACGGGCGCAACTGCGTCAGCGCGGTGGGTTTCGACTACCGCAGCTTCTCCGTTGCCAGCGCGCTGATCGACCAGATGGAGCGCTTCAGCCTGCTCGACGCGCAGCACCTGGTGGAACGCCTGGTGGCCGGCTGCCGGAGCAATTCGCTGGCGCCGATCAAGGACCACAGCTTCGCCCTGACGCTGCTCGACGGTCTCTCCAGCCGCGAGGAAATCGTCCTCGCCGCCCTCAGCGCGGCGCTGGGCAGCATCCCGCATTTCGGCGGTTCGGCCGGCGACGACAACCACCTGACGCACACCCACGTCTACCACGGCGGCCGCTTCCATTCCGGCGCGGCGGTGGTGCTGCTGGTGAACACCGCGCTGGACTTCGAGGTGTTCAGCACCCACCACATCCTGCCCAGCAGCGAGAAGCTGGTGGTCACCGACGCCGACAGCGCAACCCGCCGGGTCTACGAGCTGAACGCCGAGCCGGCGGCGAAGGAATACGCGCGCTGGATCGGCGTGCCGGTGGAAGCGCTCGACCACCGCCTGTTCGCCGCCCATCCGCTGGCGGTTAGGGTCAACGAGCACTACTTCGCGCGCTCCATCCAGCGTGTCCACGACGACCTCAGCCTGAGTTTCTATTGCGCCGTGGAGAACGGCATCGTGCTCACCGGCATGAGCCCCGGCCCGTTGCTGCCGAACCTGCAGGCGCTGTTCGAGCGCCTGGAGAAGCGCCTCGGGCCGCCCCTGCTGACCATCGGCTGCGACTGCTTCCTGCGCCGCCTGGAGATCGAGAGCGACGGCGGCGTCGAGCAGACCGGGGAATTCCTCCGCCGCCAGCAGGTGATCGGCTTCAACACCTACGGGGAGCAGTTCAATGGCATGCACATCAACCAGACCTTCACCGGGGTCGCCATTGGACGTCGAGCCGGCAATGGACGCGGCTGACTGCGCGGCGCGGCTCGCTGAGCTGGAGCGCGAGAACCACCGCCTGAAGCGAATCAACGCCGCACTGATCGAACGCGTCGAATCCAGCGCCGCGCGCCGCGAGGGCGCCTACGCCGCGTTCCAGCATTCGGTGGTGCTGGCCGAGCAGGTGCGCGAGCGCACCGATGCGCTGAACCAGGCGATGGCCGAACTCACCGCCAGCAACCAGCTGCTGCGCGACGCCCGCCAGCGTGCCGAGACCGCCCACCAGTACCTGGTGGACGCCATCGAAAGCATTTCCGACGCCTTCGTGCTGTTCGACAAGGACCAGCGCATCCTCCTGTTCAACAGCCGCTTCAAGTCGTTCTGGGCCGGCACCCGCGCGCGCATCGCCAGCGGCATGCGCCTGTCGGAGATTCGCCGCCTGGCCCAGGGCAGCGGGCTGATCGCCGAGGAGCAGCGCGGCAGCGAGACCGAGCACAGCGTCTATCGCCTGCACGACGGGCGCTGGATGCAGGTCAGCGAGCGGCCGACCCGCGAGGGCGGGCTGGTGATCCTCTACACCGACATCACCGAACTCAAGCTCAGCGAGACCGCGCGCCGCGAGCAGGCCCTGGCGCAGAAGTCGCGGCTGCTACAGCGCGCGGTGGACAACCTGTCCCAAGGCATGGCGATGGTCGGCGCCGAGGGCACCCTGGAGCTGTGGAACCACCGCTTCCTCGACCTCTGCGGGCTGGCGCCGATCCAGGCGCACCGGCCGTTCGCCGAGGTCATGGCGGACAGCGAACTGGCCTTGCTCACGCCGGACACCCGCGACGCCGAGGGGCGCCCGGTGCAGGAACTGGAGCAGCGCCTGTTCGACGGCCGGGTGCTGGAAGTGCGCACCCACGCGCTGCCCACCGGCGGCTTCGTCAACACCTTCACCGACATCACCGAGCGCTACCGCCACGCCGAGGCGCTGAGCGAGAGCGAACGCTGGATTCGCCTGATCACCGACCACGTGCCGGCACTGATCGCCTACCTGAACGCCGACCTGATCTACGAGTTCACCAACAAGGTCTACGAGGAGTGGTACCGCTGGCCGCGCGGCGGCATGCTCGGCCAGAGCCTGCGCGAGGTTCACAACGAGGAGCACTGGCTGCGCCTGGAGCCCTACGTGGAGCGCGCGCTGTCCGGCGAAAGCGTGACCTTCGAGGTGGCCGAGACCAACCTCGCCGGGCAGGAGCGCTACATGCTGCGTTCCTACGTGCCGAACCTGGCCAACGGCGAGGTGGTGGGGATCTTCGTGCTGATCCGCGACATCACCGAACGCCGGCGTACCGCCGAGGCGCTGCACCTGGCGTATCAGAACCTCGAGCAGCGGGTGCGCGAACGCACTGCCGAGCTGACCACCCTCAACGACCAGCTGTTGCGCGAGATCGGTGAGCGCAGCCGCGTCGAGCTGCGCCTGCGCGAAGCCAAGGCCGAGGCCGAACAGGCCAACCTGTCGAAGACCAAGTTCCTCGCCGCGGTCAGCCATGACCTGCTACAACCGCTGAACGCTGCGCGGCTGTTCACCAGTGCGCTGCTGGAACGGCGCGAGCAGGCGGTCAGCGCGACCCTGGTGCGCAACATCAGCAATTCGCTGGATGACGTGGAAAGCCTGCTCGGCACCCTGGTGGACATCTCCAAGCTCGACGCCGGGGTGATCAAGGCGGAGATCGCGCCGTTCGCCGTGGGCGACCTGCTCGACAACCTCGCCGTGGAGTTCCGCCAGGCGGCGCTCAGCGAAGGGCTGCAGCTGCACTTCGTGGCATGCTCGGCGACCGTGCGCAGCGACATCCAGCTGCTCGCGCGCATCCTGCGCAACCTGCTCAGCAATGCCATCCGCTACACGCCTGGCGGACGCATCCTGCTGGGTTGCCGGCGGCGTCGGCAAAGCTTGTCGATCGAGGTCTGGGACACCGGCGTCGGGATCGCCGAGGACAAGCTCAAGGAGATCTTCCAGGAGTTCAAGCGCGGCGATTCGCAACGGCCGAACCAGGACCGCGGCCTCGGTCTCGGCCTGGCCATCGTCGAGAAGATCGCCGGCATGCTCGGCCATCGCATCCAGGTGCGCTCCTGGCCGGGGCGCGGCTCGTCGTTCGCCATCGAGGTGCCGCTGACCCAGCGCGCGCCGCGTGCGCGGGTGGCGCCGGAAAGCACCGAGGCGCTGCTCGAACGCCTCGCCGGCTCGCGGGTGTGGGTGCTGGATAACGACGCGGCGATCTGCGCCGGCATGCGCACGCTGCTCGAAGGCTGGGGGTGCCGGGTGGTCACCGCGCTGTCTGAGGAAGACCTGGCGCGGCAGGTGGACAACTACCACGCCGACGCCGACTTGCTGATCGCCGATTATCACCTGGACAACGGCCACAACGGCGTCGATGCCGTGGCCAGCATTAACGCCCGGCGCGGCGTGCCGCTGCCGGCGCTGATGATCACCGCCAACTACAGCAACGAACTGCGCCAGCAGATGCGCGACCTCGGCCACACGCTGATGCACAAGCCGGTGCGGCCGATGAAGCTCAAGGCCGCGATGAGCCACCTGATCGAGCACGGCGCGCAACGCGTCGGCTGAGCTCCGGTGCGCACAGCGCACCCTACGGCACAGGCGCTCACCGGAACGATCGTAGGGTGCGCCGAACGCACCGCCGGATAAGGCAGGGCGTCCATTCCGTAGGGTGGGCCGTGCGCACCGCTTCAACGCGAGCATCCGCCAGCGCGCGACCTCGGTAACGCGCAGTGCGGCCGATGGACGCCGAAGGTATGCACGGCGCGTCCTGCATCGGCCGTGCTGGAGAGTAAGAACACCGGCGCTCAAGTTCGTAGGGTGCGCCGCGCGCACCGCCATGCGCGATATGGCGCACACGCCGCTGGCCACTGCCGACCTATGCTGGAACCCCGTCATTGGAGGAGGACATGGAATGTCCAACTACCGCCGTGCCCGCCAGGGTTCGCTGTATTTCTTCACCCTGGTCACCGAACAGCGCCGCCCGCTGCTGACCGACGCCCGTTGCCGCACGGCACTGCGCCAGGCCATCGAAGAAGTTCGTCAGCGCTATCCGTTCGCCATCCATGCCTGGGTGCTGCTTCCCGACCATCTGCATTGCATCTGGCAACTGCCGGCCGAGGACGACGACTTCGGCCGGCGCTGGTCGATCATCAAGCGCCGGGTCAGCCAGGCGCTGGGGCCGCCGGCGCCGGTGTATGCCAGCCGCTTCGTGCGCCGCGAAGGCGGGTTATGGCAACGGCGCTTCTGGGAGCACCGCATCCGTGATGAACAGGACTACCGCACGCACATGGACTATCTGCACGGCAACCCACTGAAGCACGGGCTGGTGGCTTCGGTGGCCGAATGGCCGTGGTCAAGCTTTCACCGGTTGGTCCGGGAGGGTGTGTATCCGGCGGACTGGGGTGGCAGCGCGGATGACGACGGCGTGTTTGGCGAGTGAGGTGCCCGTGGTGCGCACGGCGCACCCTACGGCGGAGCATTCACCCAACGATCCGCCGTGCGCACCGTTAGGCCTGGTAGGGTGCGCCATGCGTACCGCCGGGTAAGGTAGGGCGTGCACGAGCGGATCGGAGCGACGGCGTGTTTGGCGAGTGAGGTGCCCGTGGTGCGCGCGGCGCACCCTACGGCGGGGCGTTCACCCAACGATCCGCCGTGCGCACCGTTAGGCCTGGAAGGGCGGATCGGAGCGACGGCACATTCGGCGAGTGACGTGTGGCATTCACCCGGACGATCCGTAGGGTGCGCCGCGCGCACCGCCGGGTAAGGAGGGCGCCTGGGGTTGGCTAGCGTCGCAGGTAGGCGGCGAAGTCGATGTCGTTGGCCGAGAGGATCGCCTGCACGCGGTTGTGCACGTTGAGCTTGCGCAGGATCGCCGAGACGTGGGCCTTGACCGTGGTTTCGGCGATTTCCAGGTGGTAGGCGATCTGCTTGTTGGATTCGCCCTTGGCCATTCGTTCCAGTACCAGCAACTGCTTGCGCGTGAGCGCCTGGAGCAGCTCCGGCGAGATGTTGTGCTCGTCGTGCTGGCGCCGCTGCGAGGACTGCTTCTGCGTGCGGATGATGTCCGAGGGCAGGTAGACGTTGCCGTTGAGGATCTGCTCAATGGCGTCGGTCATCTGCGCGCGGGGCGAGGATTTCGTGATGAAGCCCACCGCGCCGTAGGTGATCGCCTGCAGCACGATCTGCTTGTCCTGCTCGGCGGAAACGATCACCACGGGGATCGTCGGCGCCTCGTTGCGCAGGTTGATCAGGCCGTTGAGGCCGTGCATGCCGGGCATGTTCAGGTCGAGCAGGATCAGGTCGAGGTCGTCGTGTTCCTGGGTCAGGTTCAGGGCGCTGTCGAGGTCGGCGGTCTCCATCACTTCACTGCCGGGAAAGCCGTCGCTGATGACGTTGTGGATGGCCTCTCGAAACAGCGGGTGATCGTCGGCGATCAGAATCTTGTACATGGCCTTTCACCTCTTTCTTGTGATTATGGCGTGGCTACAGCGCAGGCTGATGGATCAGGGAAACGCCACCGGTTCGGCGGCTTGCAGCGGCAAGCCGGCCTGTTGCCAGGCGTCGATGCCGTCACGGTACCAATACAGGTTGCGATAACCCAGAGCATGCGCGCGCTTCTGCGCGTTCCAGCCCAGCCAGCAATCGGAGCGGCAGTAGAACAGCAGCGGCCAGTCCGGATCGCCGTGGCTGACGCGCGCCAGGTTGGTGCTGAAGTAGGCCTGCCAGGCGGCGTCCAGTTCACCGTCGCCGGTGTTCGCCAGCCACAGGCTGCCGGGCAGGTTGGCGTGGGCTTCGTCTTCGATGAAGCGGCCATGCAGCCATTGCCGGCGATAGACGTCGATCAGCGCGGTACGCGGCTCGCGGGCGAGCAACTGGCGCACGCCCTCGGTGTCGAGGGTCTGCGCGTGCTCGGCCAGGGCCGGCGTAGGACTGCGGTAGTGGCCGAGGCGATAGCCCTCGGCGGAGAACAGCGCGGCGTCCTGGGCGGCGAACGCCGGGACGAACGTCCAGGCGGACAGCAGGCTGGCGAACAGCAGGGCGGCAAGGTGCGGCATCCGTGGGCACTCGTTCTTTTTATTGTGCCATTACATGCCAGCGGTCCTGCTTTGCAAATCCTACGTTAGAGATAAAAAACGCTACCAAAGTAGTAGTCAGCCAGCTTTGCGCAGCGCCGCGTGCTGCGGGTTGAAGCTGAGCACCGCGAGCAGGGCGAACAGCGCGGTGAGGCCCAGGCAGACGGCGAACGCCAGCGGGTTGAAGCGTTCGTAGAGAGCGAAGCGCACCAGTTCCACGGCATGGCTGAACGGGTTGAGCGCACACAGCCAGTACAGCCATTCGCTGGACTCGCGCATCTTCCACAGCGGATAGAGTGCGGAGGAGAGGAAGAACAGCGGGAAGATGACGAAATTCATCACCCCGGCGAAGTTCTCCAGCTGGCGGATGCCGTTGGAGAGCAGCAGGCCAAGGGCGCTGAGCAGCAGCGCCGCCAGCAGCAGCGCCGGCAGCGCGGCGAGCAGGCCCCAGGCGGGCGGCTGCACGCCGTAGAGCCAGGCGACGGCGAGGAAGGCATACACCTGCAGCAGCGAAACGAGCGCGGTGGCGAGCAGCTTGGCGGCGAGCAGGAAGGCGCGCGGCAGCGGGCTGGTCAGCAGCACGCGCATGCTGCCCATCTCGCGGTCGTAGACCATCGACAGCGAGCCCTGCATGCCGTTGAACAGCAGGATCATGCAGGCGAGACCGGGGACGATGTAGGTCTCGTAGGTGATGTAGGTATCGTAGGGCGCGATGATGGCGATGCCCAGCGCGGCGCGGAAACCGGCGGCGAACACCAGCAGCCAGAGCAGTGGCCGCACCAGCGCGCTGAGGAAGCGCGAGCGCTGCAGGACGAAGCGCAGCCATTCGCGCAGGACGATCCCGCGCAGGCATTCCCAGTAGGCGTTCATGAGCGCCCCGCCGATGAGTCCTTGTAGGGTGCGCCGTGCGCACCAGCTCCATCAGCGGTTGCCGTGGTGGGCCCCGCGCCCCCAACGGTCAGCTCGCGCAACGCGTCCGCC
>NZ_JASCPA010000053.1:0-37052 GCF_029959715.1 Pseudomonas sp. PS02288
GCACGCACCGGCAAGCCGGCGTTCGACGCGAAGTAGGCCGCGCGCCGCCGCCCGCGGCCCGCGGCCCGCGGCCGCCAGGCTGGCCGCGGGCGGCGCATATGCATAAGATGGGTCATGCCGTAACGGATTGAATTTATTCGACATGACCACTCCTCTCCTGATCACCGGAACCAGCAAGCGCGTCGGCTACGAATTGGCCCTGAGCCTGGCCGAGCGGGGTTACGACATCCTTTCGGTGAACCGCACCGACACCTCGCCGAAGCATCCGCGGATCGTCCATTTCCAGGCGGACCTGATGGACCGCACCCAGCGCGAGCGGCTTGTCGCCCATGTGCGAGCCCGCCACGAGGCGCTGCGTGGCATCGTCCACAACGCCTCGCAGTGGCTGGACGATAGCCTGGAAAACCTCGAGGCGATGTTGCGCCTGCACGTGGAGGCACCGTTCCAGCTGAACCTGGAGCTGGGCGACTGGCTGAAGAAGGCCGGCCGCGCCGACATCATCCATATCTGCGACGAGAGCGCCTCGCGTGGCAGCAAGAACCACGTCGCCTATGCCGCCAGCAAGGCCGCGCTGCAGAACATGACCCTCTCGTTCGCCGAGATGTACGCGCCGAACGTGCGCGTTAACAGCATCTCGCCGGGCCTGCTGATCCTCAAGGAGGACAGCACCCCGGAATACGTCGAGAAAACCTTTCGCAAGGCGCTGCTGGAGTTCGAGCCCGGGGCCGAGCCGCTGATCCAGACCGTCGCGTACCTGCTCGAATCCAACTACACCACCGGCAGCAACGTCGTGATCAACGGCGGCCGGCACCTGAGGAAGGAAGCCCCGCTTGATTGATTCGAAGAAGATCATCTACCTGCCGCGCTGGATCAAGATCACCATCGTCACCGCGCTGTTCAGCTGCCTCGCCGCCTCCATCTACATCTCGCTGTCCTTCGTCGGCGTTCCCGACCGCAGCGACTGGATTCTGCTTTCGCTGTCGATGGCGCAGATCACCGCCACGGCGCTGGTGATCAGCATGGTGCTGATCTTCGGCGAGCGCGAAGCCAACCTGCAGTTCCTGGTGAGCAAGACCGAGCGCCTGCTGCTCAAGCAGCTGCCGTCGGTGCTGGAACGCATCGAGGACTCGAACGGCCACAAGCCGAAGGTGCAGGTCTCGAAGATGAACAACATCTTCGGCGCCAACTACCGCCTGGACACGCCGGGCGTGGCGACCAAGATGTGGATCGGCTTCAACGTGGACCGGATCATCATCGCCTACTTCCTGCCGGCCACGCAGACCACCGACGAGGTGCGCGAAACCTTCCGCTACACCTTCGGCGGCGCCGAGTCGGTGGGCTACAAGGTCAATTACGAGGAAGCCACGATCAAGGACAGCGGCGAGCAGATCATCTCGATCTGGTGCACCTGGCCGGCGATCCAGGACAGTTCGCACCTCTCCACCGAGCTGTTGAGCAACCCGGAGAAGAAGCTGTTCATCATTCAGGACATCGCGATGATGACGCAGTCGTTCATCCGCACGGCCGAGCGCAACTCGGTCGGCATCCTCACCCGCTGCGATCCGGGCCCGCTCTAGACGCTCACTCGGCGAACGCGACCGTGCTCATCAGGGCGATGCCGGCGCGGGCGTCCAGGCGAGTGTGCTGCACCACCACCGGCACGTCGGACTCGATCACGCTGGAATAGTCGGTCTCGCGCGGCAGTGGCTGCGGGTCGTCGAGGTCGTCGTAGCGCACGTGCAGCGTGCGCCGCGCCGGCACTTTGAGGCGATACGGGCCAATGGGCTCGCGGTCGGCGAAGTACAGCGTGATGGCGACCTGCGCCGGCTGGTCGCCGGCATTCAGGATGCACGCCGCCTCGTGGCTGCGCAGGGTGCGGTCGTCGGGGTTCGGACCGAGTGGCGGCAGGTAGCCTTCGGCGATCACCCAGCGTTTCTTTCCAATGGACATGCGTACTCCCCATGGGATGCGATGCGCCCGCCCGAGCGGCAGGCACCTGATGTCCGGACCCGGCGGCGCGCGGCAAAGTTCCTCGCGAAGGCTGGCCGACGAGCCCGCCGAGCGAGGCTGGATGATCGTTCCGGGCCCGCGTTATCATCGCCACGCCTCACCGCCCGCCGCCTTGCGCCGGGCACCGATCAATCCGCCCGCGAGAATCGAGATGACTGAAGAACAACGCATCGAGCTCGAAGCCGCCGCTTTCCGTCAGTTGGTTCAGCACCTGCGCTCGCGCCCCGACGTGCAGAACATCGACCTGATGAACCTCGCCGGCTTCTGCCGCAACTGCCTGTCGAAATGGTACAAAGCCGCCGCCGACGACCTCTCCCTGGACGTCAGCCCGGAACAGGCACGCGAGGAGATCTACGGGATGCCTTACGCCGACTGGAAAGCTAAATACCAGAAGGAAGCCAGCGCCGAGCAGAAGGCCGCTTTCGACAAGGGAAACAAGGTATGACGCTGGACGACTTCCGCGCCGCCCTCGGCAGCGACGAACATCGCTTCGCCGACACCCTCGCCTTCATCGAGGCCAACTACCGGTTCAGCCCCAGCGCCTTCGTCAACGGCGCGGTAGAGAATGCCGAGGGGCAGAACGAGGGTTCCTGCAAGACCCTCGGCCTGGCGCAACTGGAAGCACTGAGCGACGAAGAAGCCCTGCGCGCGTTCGGCGAACACTACCGCAGCGTGCTGGCTAATCCGCAAGGCAGCGACCACGGCAACATCCGTGCGCTGATGAAAACCGGGCTGGCCGGCGTGCGTTTCGCCCGCCAGCCGTTGGCCCGCAAGGCCTGACGGTCCCGGCTCAGGCCTGGTCGAGGTAACGCTCTGCGTCCAGGGCGGCCATGCAACCGGCGCCGGCCGAGGTGATCGCCTGGCGATACACCGAATCGGCGACGTCGCCGGCGGCGAACACGCCCGGCAGGCTGGTCGCCGTGGCATTGCCGTCGCGTCCGCCGCCCACCACCAGATAGCCGTCGCGCAGCGCCAACTGGCCTTCGAACAGGCCGGTGTTGGGCGTATGGCCGATGGCGACGAACAGGCCGTCGACGGCAAGGTCTTCGCTGCCGCTGGCGGTTTTCAGACGCACGCCGGTGACGCCGCCGGCATCGCCCAGCACCTCTTCCACTTCCGCATGCAGCTTGAGCACGATGCGCCCTTCGGCGACGCGGGCCTGCAATTTGTTCTGCAGGATCTTCTCGGCGCGGAAGCTGCCGCGCCGATGCACCAGGGTCACCTTGCTGGCGATGTTGGCCAGATACAGCGCTTCTTCCACGGCGGTGTTGCCGCCGCCGACCACCGCCACTTCGCGGTTGCGATAGAAGAAGCCGTCGCAGGTGGCGCAGGCCGACACGCCGCGGCCCATGAAGGCTTCTTCCGAGGGCAGGCCGAGGTAGCGCGCGCTGGCGCCGGTGGCGACGATCAGCGCATCGCAACTGTAGCTGCCATTGTCGCCGTGGAGGACGAAGGGCTTTCCAGCCAGGTCCACGCCATTGATGTGGTCGAAGACGATCTCGGTCTCGAAGCGCTCGGCGTGCTCCTGCATACGCTGCATCAGCGCCGGGCCGGTGAGTCCGTGGGCATCGCCGGGCCAGTTGTCGACCTCGGTGGTGGTGGTCAGCTGCCCACCGGCCTGCAGGCCGGTGATCAGCAGCGGTTTGAGGTTGGCGCGGGCCGCGTAGACCGCCGCGGTGTAACCGGCGGGACCCGAGCCGAGAATGATCACCTTCGAATGACGATCGGCAGACATCACGGACTCCTCGAATAAAGCGGAGCCGCCAGGCAATAGGGGAAGACTCAACAGGCGGCTCCGAAAAAACACGCCGACCCGATGCACGTTTGCGCAGGGTTCGGCTCGAATGCGCTGGAGCCTATAGCCGCCTTCTGCTTGGGCAAAGTGGCGCTTTTCAATTTCCCCGATAGGCAGCGGCTATCGTATGTGGTGTCGCCGCTGTCCCAACAGGTCCGTCCCCTCCCATGAATCTGCGCAAGCGCCTGCTCTGGCTGTTCATCCCGACGCTCACCCTGACGCTGGTGGCCGTCGGCGCGCTCTCCGAACGGCTGTTGCTCAGCCATTTCGACCGCCAGGACAGCGCGCAACTGATGAGCAAGTCGCGCCACTTGCACGAACACATGGAGGCGGACATCTCCCGCCACCTGGACCTGCTGCGCAGCCTGGCCTGGTGGGACCTGACCTACACCTTCATCGAGCGACCGCGCGTCGACTACATCCGCAGCAACCTGCCGGCGGCGAGGCTGGCGAACCTCGACCTGGACTTCATGGTGTTCTTCGATCGCCAGCCGCGCATCGTCGCGCAGACCTGGCGCGCCCAGCAGTTGCTGGAAGTGACGGACCTGCTGCCCGAGGGCGGCAAAGGCCCGCGCAGCATGATCGGACTGCGCCAGGGCATCCTGCAGCGCAGCCGGCAGATGGGCAGCCTCGACTACGCCGGCGACGCCCAGCATGCGATGGGCCAGGTGATGGTCGTGCAGGGCGTGGCGCTGCTGCTGGTGAGTAGCCCGATCAGCGATAACCTGGGCAAGGCGCCGCCCAACGGGGTGGTGGTCGCCGGGCAGATCCTCGATCAGCGCCTTCTCGACGGTTTCCTCCAGGACGCGCCCGGCAGCCTGCGGGTGGTGCCGCTGGCCGGCGACACCACCGGCTGGCAGCAGCTGCGCCCGCGCAGTTCGCGCCAGGGCGAGATTCGCCTGAGCCCGCGGCGGGTGCTCGATGCGAGCACCCAGCAGGTAGACCTGCAGTTCTTCAATCCGCTGGGCGAGGCCGAGCTGCGTCTGCAGATCACCCAGCCACGCCTGCTCTACCAGCAGGGCCGCACGGCGGTGGGCTTCTTCCTTGGCCTGACGCTGCTGCTCCTGGTGGTCGCCCTGCTGCTCGCCTACACCGGCCTCGACCGCTGGGTGCTGCGGCGGGTACGCCGGCTCAACCAGGAAGTGGCGGCGATCGGCATCGACAGAGGCCGGCAGCGGCTGAGCGAACAGGGCGACGACGAACTGGGTCAGCTCGCCGGCGAACTCAACCACATGCTGGAGCGACTGGAACGCAGCGAGGAACGCGACAAGGCGATTCTCGACTCTATCCAGGAAGGCTATTTCGAGATCGCTCCGGGCGGCGAGATCCTCGCCGTCAACCGCAGCCTCGAGCGGCAGCTGGATTGCAGCCGCGAACAGCTGGTCGGCCATGCCATCGAGGAAATCCTCGATGCCGAGGTGGTCGAGCGCGCCCGCACCCTGATGCTCCAGAGCAAGGGCGAGCGCGCCAGCCTGATCTCGCCGTTCAAGCGCCACGACGGCAGCCTGCGCTACTTCGAGACGCGCTTCTCCAACATCGAGGATGCCGACGGCCAGTACGCCGGCATCCGCGGCATCCTGCGCGATGTGAGTGATCTGGTGGCCTACCAGAACAGCCTGCTGGACATGGCCTACCGCGACCCGCTGACCGGCCTGGGCAACCGCAAGGCCTTCGACGAACACCTGCACGCGGCGCTGGAAAAGGCGCAGCAGGACGAGGCGCCGCTGGCGTTGCTGTTCATCGACCTGGACCGCTTCAAGGAAGTCAACGACCGTTTCGGCCATGACCTCGGCGACGCCCTGCTGACGGCCATCGCCGAACGCCTGCGCGGCGCGCTGCGCCACCCCGACCACTTCTACCGGCTGGGCGGCGACGAGTTCACCCTGCTGCTCGGTGGCGAGGACGCGAGCAGCGCGCTGGCGCTCGCCGAACGCCTGCTGCAGGTGCTCGAACCGGCCTTCGAACTCAACGGCCAGCGCGTGGACTTCGTCACGCCGAGCATCGGCATCGCGCTCTATCCGGACCACGCCCGCCAGCCGGACGAACTGATCAGGGCCGCCGACAGTGCCATGTATCAGGCCAAGCAACGGCGCAACCAGGTGTTCCTCTACCGGCCGCAGCCCGACGCGCGGTAACGCATCGTCGAAATTGCGCCGCAGCGGCCAGGCGGCGCCGCTGATAAGCTCGGCAGCCTTACCCTTGAGGAAGACGACATGGCGCTACCCGCCCTGAGTGGCCCGCAGTACCTGCGCGAAGGTTTGAGACTGGTGCTCAGCCCGGGCCTGCGGCTGTTCCTGCTGCTGCCGCTGACGATCAACGTGCTGCTGTTCGCCGGCCTGGTCGGCTTCGCCCTGACCCAGTTCAACGTCTGGGTCGAGACGCTGATGCCGAGCCTGCCGAGCTGGCTGGGCTTCCTCGAATACCTGCTCTGGCCGCTGTTCGTGACGCTCGTGCTGGTGATGATCTTCTTCAGCTTCACCCTGCTGGCGAACATCATCGCCGCGCCGTTCAACGGCTTCCTCGCGGAAAAGGTCGAAGTGGTGGTCCGCGGTCAGGACGACTTTCCACCGTTCCACTGGGGCGAGCTGGTGGCCATGCTGCCACGCACCCTGGGCCGCGAACTGCGCAAGCTGCGCTACTTCCTGCCGCGCGCGCTGGGCCTGCTGATCCTGTCCTTCATCCCGGTGCTGAACCTGGTGGCGACGCCGCTGTGGGTGCTGTTCGGCATCTGGATGATGGCCGTGCAATACATCGACTACCCGGCCGACAACAACAAGCTGGGATTCGACGAAATGCTCGCCTGGCTGCGCGCCAAGCGCTGGCAGAGCCTGGGCTTCGGCGGCATCGTCTACGTCGCACTGCTGGTGCCGCTGCTCAACCTGCTGATCATGCCCGCCGCCGTGGCCGGCGCGACGCTGTTCTGGGTACGTGAGGGTGGCAAGGGCGAGATCGGCAACCCGGTCCGGCGCTAGACGCGGGCGTTCCGGGGCATGTCGCGGCCGCCCCGCTTCAGCGGCGGGACGGCGGGAGGGGGCGGGAATCAGACCAGGCTGGTAAGGGCGTCGCGGCTGAACGGCAGGATGTCCTGCTGGCGGCCTTCGCGGACCTTCACCGCCCAGTCCGGGTCGACCAGCAGCGCGCGGCCGACGGCTACCAGATCGAACTCCTGATTGTTCAGGCGCTCCAGCAGGCTTTCGATGCCGGCCGGCTGCGCGACCTTGTCGGTGTTGACCATGAACTGCAGGAACTCGCCGTCCAGGCCGACGCTACCGACGGTGATGGTCGGCTTGCCGGTCAGCTTGCGGGTCCAGCCGGCGAGGTTGAGATCCGAACCCTCGAATTCAGGCTCCCAGAAACGCCGCGTGGAGCAGTGAAAGATGTCCACGCCGGCTTCGGACAGGGGCTTGAGGAACGCGCCCAGCTCCTCCGGCGTCTGCACCAGGCGGGCGTTGTAGTCCTGCTGCTTCCACTGCGAGAAACGGAAGATGATCGGGTAATCCGGGCCGACCGCGGCGCGCACCGCCTGGATCAGCTCGATGGCGAAACGCGAGCGCTGCGCGAGGTCGCCGCCGTACTCGTCGGTCCGCTGGTTGCTGCCTTCCCAGAAGAACTGGTCGACCAGATAGCCGTGGGCGCCGTGGATTTCCACGCCATCCATGCCGATGGCCTTGGCGTCGCGCGCGGCCTGGACGAAAGCGGCGATCACTTCGTCGATGTCGGCCTTGGTCATGCCGTGCACGATTTCCTGGCCGTCCTTGAGTTTTTCGCACGGGCCGTAGCCCGGCACGCTGGCGTCCGGTTCGGTGCCGAGCTTGCGCACGTTGCCCACGTGCCACAGTTGCGGAACGATCTTGCCGCCTTCCGCGTGCACCGCGTCGACCACCTGTTTCCAGCCGGCCAGGGCATCCTCGCCATAGAAGCGCGGCACATGCGGATAGCCGTTGGCGGCCTTGTGCCCGACGGTGGTGCCCTCGGTGACGATCAGGCCGACGCCAGCGCCGGCACGACGGCGGTAATACTCGACGACCTTCGCATTGGGCACTCCGCCCGGCGAGAACGAGCGAGTCATCGGCGCCATCACCACGCGGGTGGGCAATTCGAGAGCGCCCAGGCGGAAGGGCTCGAACAGGGTGTGCAAGGGGGCGGACATGGGCGTTTCTCCTTCGGCCGACCAGCTGACCGGTCGTCTCGTTTTCGGGGTTAAAAAATCAGGCCTGCAGCAGGCGCTCCAGGCGCACGATGAACGACTGGATCGGCTCGCCGCGGCTGCCGACCTTCAACTGCGTCAGCACGCCCTGCCAGGCATTGGCGATGAACGCGGCGAGGTTCTCGCAATCCTCGTCGGCCGGCAGTTCTCCGGCGGCCCGCGCCTGCTCCAGGCAGCCCTGGAGAATCTGCGCCGAGCGTTGCAGGATGGCGCCGACCTGGTTACCGATGGCTGGCGACAGCTCGGCCATCTCGAAACTCAGGCTGCCGATGAAGCAGTGGAACTGGAGTTTTTCCGGCCGGGCGAAATGCGCCAGCAACTCGCGGTAGTAACCGAGGATGCGCTCGCGCGGCGGCAGCGCCGGATTCGCCAGCGCCTGGGCGTAGCGCTCCAGCCGCGGTAGGTAGAGGTACTCCAGCGCCTGCAGGGCGAAGTCTTCCTTGCTCGCGAAGTAGTGGTAGAACGATCCCTTGGGGATGCTCGCCGCCTGGACGATTTCCTGCACGCCGGTGCCGTGGTAGCCGCGACGCAGCATCACCTGCGCACCTTTGGCGAGGATCAGTTCACGCTTGTCGGAACGCGGGTTTGTGCTCATAGCGACGAGCATATGACCGGTCGTCTCGCGCGCCCATCACTATTGATGCAGATGATGAAGCGGGATCAGAGGTCATCGAGTGGCGGCCGTCGGCCGGCGCGAGGGAGGGTCAGGCCAGGGCTTTCTCGATTGCCTGGATCAGCGCCGGATCATCCGGCGTGGTGCGCGGCGAGAAGCGCGCCAGCACGCGACCATCCTTGCCGACGAGGAACTTCTCGAAGTTCCAGGTGATGTCGCCGGGAAACTCCGCGCCCTCGCCCGCCAGCACGCCGTAGAGACGATGGCGACCGGGGCCGTTCACCTCGAGCTTGGCGCCCAGCGGGAAGCTGACGTTGTAGTTGAGGCTGCAGAACTCGCGGATCTCGCTCTCGCTGCCCGGCTCCTGCCCGGCGAACTGGTTGCACGGCAGGCCGAGCACGCTGAAGCCCTGCTCGCGGTACTGCTGGTGCAGCTTCTCCAGGCCGGCGTACTGCGGCGTCAGCCCGCATTTGGAGGCGACGTTGACGACCAGCACCACCTGGCCCTTGAAGGGCGCCAGCGGTAGCGGCTGGCCCTCGAGGTCGAGAAGCTGCAGATCGTGGAAGATACTCATGACGAACTCCTGGCCTTTCCTTGCGCGGAATAAAAAGGCGCCCGGAGGCGCCTTTCGATCGAAACCGATCAGTGGTGATGACCACCTTCGCCGTGGATGTGCCCGTGGGCGACTTCCTCGGCGGAAGCATCGCGAACGTCGACCACGGTGACGTCGAAGTTCAGGCGCTGGCCGGCCAGCGGGTGGTTGCCGTCGACGGTGACGTCGTCGCCGTCGAGGTCACGGATGGTGACGATCTGCATGCCGCCGTCCGGGCCGGAGGCGTGGAACTGCATGCCGACTTCCAGCTCGTCGACGCCTTCGAACATGGCGCGGCTGAGGGTGGTGACCAGCTCGGCGCTGTACTCGCCGTAGGCTTCTTCGGGCTCGATGGAGACCTTGACCTGGTCGCCGACCTGCTTGCCTTCAAGGGCTTTTTCCAGACCGACTATGATGTTTCCTGCACCTTGCAGGTAGGCGAGCGGCGCACCACCGGCGGAACTGTCGATCACCTCACCGGCGTCGTTTGTCAGGGTATAGTCGATGGAGACGGCCTTGTTGGCGGCGATCAGCATGGGGCGAGACCTTTTGCAAAAGTATGATGAACGAACGAGTTTAACCGTCGCCCCGCGGGAAAGCGAACCCGGCGCTGACGGACGGGACCGCCCGCATCTGCTTGATTTCCGTCAGGACGAAGACGGCCACTGGGTGGCAGTCTTGTCCTGCGGTCACACCCAGCATCTGCGCCATCAGCCTCCCTGGCAGTTGCGCGAATGGGTGCTCGACCCGGCACGACGCCTCGCTCAGCTAGGCCGTCCGTTTGCCTGCGGCTGGTGCCGCATCCAACAGACCGAACAGAGCAAGGATTCCTGAATGCCAGCACGCAATATCCTGGTCATCAACTGCGGCAGCTCCTCGATCAAGTTCGCCCTGGTCAACGAAGCGCAGGAACAATTCCCTCTCAGCGGCCTGGCCGAACGCCTCGGCAGTGCGGACGCCGTGCTGCACTGGCAGCGCGACGGGCAGAAGGACAGCCTGGCAATCCCCGGCGCCGACCACCGCGACGCCCTCGCCCACCTGCTGCCGATGGTGCAGACCGCCGCCGGCGGCCACCTGCACGGCATCGGTCATCGCGTGGTGCACGGCGGCGAATCCTTCACCAGCGCGCGCCGGCTCGACGAACAGGTGATCGCCACCATCGCCGCCATCGCCCCGCTGGCACCGCTGCACAACCCGGCCGCGCTGCAGGGGATCGAGGCGGCGCTGAAGCTGTTCCCGACCCTGCCGCAGGTCGCCGTGTTCGACACCGCGTTCCACCAGAGCATGCCCGAGCACGCCTACCGCTACGCCCTGCCCGAGGCGCTGTACCGCGAGCACGGCGTGCGCCGCTACGGTTTCCACGGCACCAGCCACCATTACGTCAGCCACCGCGGCGCGCAGCTCGCCGGCCTGCCCTACGACGCCAGCAGCTGGCTGGTGGCGCACCTGGGCAACGGCAGCTCGACCTGCGCCATCGTCAACGGCGAAAGCCGCGACACCAGCATGGGCCTGACCCCGCTCGAAGGCCTGGTGATGGGCACCCGCAGCGGCGACGTCGACCCCAACCTGCACAGCCACCTGGCGCGCAACCTCGGCTGGGACCTGGAAAAGATCGACCGCATGCTGAACAACGACAGCGGCCTGCTCGGCCTGTCGGGGACATCCAACGACATGCGCACCCTGGAGCAGGCCCGCGAACAGGGCCATGCCGGCGCCACGCTGGCCATCGAGGTGTTCTGCTACCGCCTGGGCAAGTCGCTGGCGAGCATGAGCTGCGCGCTGGAACGCCTCGACGGGGTGATCTTCACCGGCGGCATCGGCGAGAACTCCGCGCTGGTACGCAGCAAGACCGTCGCCCACCTCAAGCTGCTCGGCCTGGCCCTCGACGAGGCGGCCAACGCGCGCTGCGTGCGCGGCGTCGCCGGCTCGATAGAAGCCGCCGGCCACCCGCGCGTGCTGGTGGTGCCGACCAACGAGGAACGCCAGATCGCCGTGGAAACCCTGGCTTCGCTCGACTGATCAAGACGCCGCCGGCGCGACCCGCCGGCCGTTCCATCCGGTTTCAGGAGTACCGCCATGCACACCTTCTTCATCGCCCCGACCGGTTTCGGCGTCGGCCTCACCTCCATCAGCCTCGGCCTGGTCCGTGCACTGGAGCGTGCCGGCCTGAAGGTCGGTTTCTTCAAGCCGATCGCCCAGCCGCATCCGGGCGACGAAGGCCCGGAGCGTTCCACCGAGCTGATCGCCCGCACCCACGGCCTGACGCCGCCGCAACCGCTGGGCCAGGCGCACGTCGAGCACATGCTCGGCGACGGCCACCTCGACGAGCTGCTCGAGGAGATCATCAGCCTCTATCAGCAGGCAGCACAGGACAGGGACGTGGTGATCGTCGAAGGCATGGTGCCGACGCGCCAGGCCAGCTACGCGACGCGCGTCAACTCGCACCTGGCGCGCAGCCTCGACGCCGACGTGATCCTTGTCTCCGCGCCGGAGGATGAAAGCCTGACCGAGATGTCCGACCGCATCGAGATCCAGGCGCAGCAGTTCGGCGGGCCGAAGGACCCGAAAGTGCTCGGCGTGATCCTCAACAAGGTGCGCAGCGAGGACGGTATCGACGGTTTCACCCGGCGCCTGCAGGAACACGCGCAACTGCTGCGCAGCGACGACTTCCGCCTGATCGGCTGCATCCCCTGGCAGGACGAGCTGAACGCCCCGCGCACCCGCGACATCGCCGACCTGCTTGGCGCGCGGGTGCTCAACGCCGGCGAATACGAGCAGCGGCGCATGCTCAAGATCGTGCTCTGCGCGCGCGCCGTGCCGAACACCGTGCAACTGCTCAAGCCCGGCGTGCTGGTGGTGACGCCCGGCGATCGCGACGACATCATCCTCGCCGCCAGCCTGGCCGCGATGAATGGCGTGCCGCTGGCCGGCCTGCTGCTGTGCAGCGATTTCCAGCCGGACCCGCGGATCATGGAGCTATGCCGGAGCGCGCTGCTCAGCGGCCTGCCGGTACTCACCGTGGCGACCGGTTCCTACGACACCGCCACCAACCTGAACCGGATGAACAACGAAATCCCGGTGGACGACCGCGAGCGTGCGGAGAAGGTCACCGAGTTCGTCGCCGGGCACCTCGAGCATGAATTCCTCAAGCAGCGCTGCGGTGACCCGCGCGAGCTGCGCCTGTCGCCGCCGGCGTTCCGCTACCAGTTGGTCAAGCGCGCGCTGGCGGCGAACAAGCGCATCGTCCTGCCCGAAGGCGCCGAGCCGCGCACCGTGCAGGCCGCGGCGATCTGCCAGGCGCGCGGCATCGCCCGCTGCGTGCTGCTGGCCAAGCCGGAGGAAGTGCAGGCCGTCGCCCAGGCGCACGGCATCCAGCTGCCGGCCGGGCTGGAGATTCTCGACCCGGACCTGATCCGCGGGCGCTACGTCGAACCGATGGTCGAGCTGCGCAAGAACAAGGGGCTGAACGCACCGATGGCCGAGCAGCAGCTGGAAGACAGCGTAGTGCTGGCAACCATGATGCTGGCGCTGGACGAAGTCGACGGGCTGGTCTCCGGCGCCGTGCACACCACCGCCAGCACCATCCGCCCGGCGCTGCAGCTGATCAAGACCGCGCCGGGCTACAAACTGGTGTCCTCGGTGTTCTTCATGCTGCTGCCCGACCAGGTGGTGGTCTACGGCGACTGCGCGGTGAACCCCGACCCGAGCGCCGCCGAGCTGGCCGAGATCGCCATCCAGAGCGCCGACTCGGCGGCCTCCTTCGGCATCTCGCCGCGGGTGGCGATGATCAGCTACTCCACCGGCGACTCCGGCAGCGGCGAAGAAGTGGAGAAAGTCCGCGAAGCCACCCGCCTCGCCCGTGAAAGCCGCCCCGACCTGCTGATCGACGGCCCGCTGCAGTACGACGCCGCCGCCATCGAAAGCGTCGGCCGGCAGAAGGCGCCGAACAGCCAGGTTGCCGGTCGTGCCACGGTGTTCGTGTTCCCCGACCTGAACACCGGCAACACCACCTACAAGGCCGTACAGCGCAGCGCCGGGGTGATCAGCGTGGGGCCGATGCTGCAGGGGCTGCGCAAACCGGTGAACGACCTGTCGCGCGGCGCGCTGGTGGACGACATCGTCTTCACCATCGCCCTCACCGCAATCCAGGCGTCCAGTCAGGAAGCCTGAACAGCCGCGCAGAAAGTGGCGCTGCAAGCCTGATCGGCAACACCAAAGCCAGGCTTGCAGTTCAGTGAACAATCGTTACCCTTGGTGGCCAACTGCCCGCCGGCGACCGATCGGCGGGTGACTCAACGGGCCCCTTGCCCCCTGCCGAGATGCACCGGTTCCATGCTCAGTTTTCTTCCTTCCTTCGTGCGCGGCATCCTCGCCGCGCTGCTGCTGGCCCTGAACACGCTGATCTGCTGCGTGCCGCTGTTCACCCTTACGCTGATCAAGCTGCTGCTGCCCTCCGAGGGCCTGCGTCGGGCGATGACGCCGGCGGTCAACTTCATCCACGAGTGGTGGATCAGCTGCAACAAGCTCTGGATGCGGCTGGTACGACGCACCCGCTGGGACGTGCAGGGCCTCGACGGGCTGGACTACCAGCACTCCTACCTGGTCACCAGCAACCACCAGAGCTGGGCCGACATCCTGGTACTGCAATACCTGCTCAACCGCCACATCCGCCCGCTGAAGTTCTTCCTCAAGCAGGAGCTGATCTGGGTTCCGGTGATCGGCGCCTGCTGGTGGGCGCTGGATTTCCCGTTCATGAAGCGCTACAGCAAGGCCTACCTGGCCAGACACCCGGAGAAGAAGGGCAAGGACCTGCAGACCACCCGGCGCACCTGCGCCAAGTTCCGCCATGCGCCGGTGGGCGTGTTCAACTTCCTGGAAGGCACGCGCTTCACCCGCGCCAAGCATGACCAACAGGGCTCGCCGTTCCGCTACCTGCTCAAACCCAAGGCCGGCGGCATCGCCTTCGTTCTCGACGCCATGGGCGAGCAGCTGGAATCCATCGTCAACGTGACCATCCACTATCCCGAAGGCATCCCGGATTTCTGGACGCTGCTTAGCGGGCAGATCGGCGAAGTGGTGGTGCGCTTGCAGGAGCTGAAAATCCCCGCCGCCTTCATCGGCAAGACTTACGACCAGGACGAGACCTACCGCCTGCAGTTCCAGCAGTGGGTCAACGCGCTGTGGGAAGAGAAGGATGAAGAGCTGGGGCGACTGCATGCGCAGTTCGCCCCGGCAAAGCGCTGAGCAAGCGCCCTAGTTGCTGATGCCGTGCGGCAAGTCGCTCCAGTCGATCTGCAGCGGAAACTCCCGCGCCTTGTCCACCGGCAGGCCGGGCGACACCAGGAAGCCCTGCATGATGTGGCACTGGTGATCGATGAGCCAGTCGCGCTGGGCGATGGTTTCCACGCCCTCGGCGATTACTTCCAGGCCCAGCTCGCGGCCCAGGTTGATGATGGTGCTGACCACCGCCGCATCCTTCGGCGAATCGAGCATGTTGGAGATGAACAGGCGGTCGATCTTCAGCGTATCCAGCTCGAAGTGGCGCAGGTAGGCCAGCGACGAGTAGCCGGTGCCGAAGTCGTCGATGGCGATCTTCACCCCCAGCTGGCGCAACTGACGTAGCTGCTCGCGGGTGTTCTCCAGGTCCGCCATCAGCGCGCCCTCGGTCACCTCCACCTCGACCTGTGCCGGGCTCAGCCCTTCCTGCTCGATCACCCGGCGCAGATCCTCGACCAGCTGCGGCATGCTGAACTGCACCGGGCTGACGTTGAGGCTGACCACCAGGCCCTGGCTGAAGCTCGGCCAGGTCTGGCACTGCGAAACGCCCTGGCGGAAGATCCAGCCGCCGAGCCGGTTGATCAGCCGGGTTTCCTCCAGCAACGGGATGAACACGCCGGGCGACACGCTGCCGGCGACCCGGTGCTGCCAGCGCAACAGCGCCTCGAAGCCGCGCAGGCGGCCGCTTTCGAGGTAGATCTGCGGCTGGTAGACCAGGGCGAATTCGTTCTGCTCGATGGCCACCCGCAGGCTTTCCTCGACCATCAGCCGCGAGCGCGCGCGGCCGTTCATTTCCGGCGAGAAGAAGCGGTACTGCTGGCGCCCGGCGCGCTTGGCCTCGTACATCGCCATGTCCGCGGCGCGCAGCATGGCGTCCACGCTGCGCCCGCTGTCGGGGAAACAGGCGATGCCGATGCTGGCGCCCAGGGTGACTTCCATGCCGTCGACCTTGTAGCGGATCGAGATCGCCTCGATCAACTTCTCGGCGACCCGCGCGGCATCCTCGGGATGATCGAGGGAGTCGAGCAAGGCGGTGAATTCGTCGCCGCCCATCCGCGCGAGGATGTCGTAGGGGCGCAGGCACTTCTGCAACTGGTCGGCGACGCGCTTGAGCACTTCGTCGCCGGCCGCGTGGCCGAGCGAGTCGTTGATGCGCTTGAAGCCGTCGAGATCGAGGTAGAGCACCGCCAGGTACTTGCCGTTGCGGTCGTTGCGCGCCAGCGCCGCTTCCAGCGCCTGGTCGAAGCCGCGGCGGTTGGGCAGCGTGGTCAGCGCATCGGTGACCGCCTGCGATTCGAGCTGGGCGTGCAGGTTGTGCACCACCGACATGTCGAGAACGATGACCACCATCGAGCGCTGCTGGCGCGACAGCGGCGAGCACGACAGCGCGACCGGCAGCAGCCCGTCATCGACGATGCGCAGGAAGGCGTCGTGCAGCCGGTAGACCATGCCGCGACGCCAGTGCTCGTAGATCTGCGACTCCTTCCAGGCAGTACTCTCCAGCGACGCCGTTTCGATGTGATCGAGCAGGCGCGTGCCCTGCAGCTGGGTGACCTGGCACTGCAGCATCTGCGCGATGGCCGAGTTGGCAAAATCGATCACGCCCTCGTCGTTCACCACCAGGATGCCTTCGGCGGCGTTCTCCAGCACCGAGGCGTTGAACGCGCGCTCGCTTTCCAGCTGCTGGGTGAGCAGTTGCAGGTCGCGGCGGCTGCGCTCGTGATCGAGCAGCGAGCTGACCTTGTGCCGCAGCACCTGCGGGTTGAAGGGCTTGTGGATGAAGTCCACGGCGCCAGTGGCATAGCCGCGCATCACCGACTCGGAGGTGTGATCCACCGCGGAGATGAAGATGATCGGGGTGAAGCGCGTGCGCGAGTTGCCACGCATCAGCCGGGCGACCTCGAAACCGTCCATCTCCGGCATCTGCACATCCAGCAGCACCAGGCCGACGTCGTCTTCCAGCAGGCATTGCAGCGCCTCGACGCCGGAAATCGCGGTGCGCACATTCCAGTCGCCGTTCTGCAGCAGAGCCTTCATGGCTATCAGGTTGGCTTCGCGATCATCGACCACCAGCAGCGTCTGCGCTGCCGCGAATGGAACCTTAGCGTGCGCCGAAGCCATTCTTCACTCCTTTGAAGAACCAGGTTTTACCTATCGGCAGTCCAATCGGGTAGCGGGCGTGTACGGAGACCCAGGGTCGTTGGCACATAAGGCACACCTATTATCGAACTGCTCTTTAGTTATCGACGGCCGCAAGGGCCATGCCTTGAAGATAGCCGCTATTGTCTGACAAGGCCGCCCGCCAGAGCGTTCCGCTCAAATTGATCGACGGGCGGCAATTGGCCACTACTTACTGCTGAGCGGGTATCGGCCGCAGGTTCACTTCGACCCGGCGGTTCTGCGCCCGCCCGGTATCCGTCGCGTTGCTCGCCACCGGCTGGTCCGGCCCGGCGCCACGCGTACTCAGGCGAGCCGGCGTGACACCTTGCGCGGTCAGGTAGTCGGCGACGGCCTGGGCGCGGCGCTGCGACAGGCTCATGTTGTAGGCATGCGAGCCGGTGCTGTCAGTATGGCCGACGATCTCGATGTTGTTCTGCTCGTACTGCTTGAACGAGGTCGCCAGGTTGTTCAGCGGGCTGTAGAAGGCGCTGACGATCTCCGCCGAGTCGGTGGCGAAGGTGATCGCGCCGGGCATGATCAGTTTGATGTCGTCACCCTGGCGCTGCACTTCAACGCCGGTGCCTTCCATGCTGCGGCGCAGTTCGGCCTCCTGGCGATCGGCGTAGTAGCCGTAGCCGGCGCTCGCCGCGCCGACCACCGCGGCGCCGATCAGCGCGCCCTTGCCGCGGTTGTTGTGATCGATGGCGGCACCCGCCACCGCACCGGCCAGGGCGCCGAGGCCACCGTACTTGGCGGTGCGGTTGCTGCCGCCAACGTCGCTCTGGTTGTCGTATGGATTGGGCGAGGCACAACCGGCCAGCAGCGCCAGAAGTGTTGCACCGATCAACAGACGGGGAACTTCGAACATGATTGCTCCTTCTTTACAAAAACAGGCTGGCCGTTAGAGAGGCCCGCCAGACGGAAATTCCCCCGGAAAAATCCCGGAAGAGGATGCAGCACGATGCCAATGGTTGCCGAGTATACGAATGTCGAGCCTACACGCCGGGAAGTCGATGCGTTGCATGGAGCGACGCTGATCGAGTTCGGCACCGGCTGGTGCGGCCATTGTCGCGCCGCGCAGCCGCTGATCGCCGACGCGTTCACCGCGCACCCCGGCGTGCGCCACCTGAAGATCGAGGACGGCCAGGGCCGGCGCCTGGGCCGCTCGTTCAAGGTCAAACTCTGGCCAACGCTGGTGTTCCTCCACGATGGCGAGGAAGTCGCGCGCCTGGTCCGGCCGAACGACGCCGACGAGATCGAACGCGCGCTTTCGCGCATCGAGGGCTGACTCAGCACGCCGGGCGATAGCTGCCCGGCGTGCGCCCGGTCCAGTTGCGAAAGGCGCGGCGGAAGTTCGACGGATCGCTGAAGCCAAGCAGGCTGGCGATTTCCTGTAACGGCAGCTGCGTGGTGGTCAGGTATTGCAGCGCGAGGCGCTTGCGCACGTCGTCGAGCACCGCCTGGTAGCGCGTGCCGCTGGCCGCCAGATGCCGGCGCAGGCTGCGCCCGCTGATGTGCAGCGCACGCGCCGCGCTTTCCAGATCGGGAAACTCGCCGGGCCGCGCCAGCAGCAGGCGGCGCAGGCGCGTCAGCAAACCCTCGCCGAGATCCAGCGTGGCCAGCAGCGCCTCGCATTGCTCCTGGCACATGCCCAGCGCCGCCGGGTTGGCCAGCGCCATCGGCCGTTGCAGGTAATGCGAAGGCAGGCTCAGGCGATGCTCGGCCTGGGCGAATGCCATAGTCGCCCCGCCGAAGGCAGCGGCATAGCGCGTGGCGTAGTCCGGCGCCGCATGCGCGAAATCCACGCGCACACCTTGCGGCACCTCGCCGAGCAGGAAACAGGCGATGCTGTGCAGGCTGCTCAGCAGGCTTTCCGCGGCGAAGCGCGCCAACCCCGCCAGCGGCACGCCCTCGATGGCGCTGAGCACGAGATAGCCGCCCTCCTCGCGCACCTGCAGATCGAACGCCAGCCCCAGCACCCGGTAATAGCGCAGGGCGAACTGGATCGCCGTGCCCAGATCGGCGCTCGCCAGCACCGCGTAGCCGAGGATGCCGTGGCTGGACAGGTTCAGCCGCTGGCCGAGCAGCAGGCCCAGCGCCGGCTCGTCACAGAGCTGCAGGGCGGCGCTGGCCAGCCGGTAGAAATCGGCGAAGGCCAGCCTCCCGTTGACGCTGGCGAACGCCTCGGCGCGCAAGCCGGCGGTGGCCAGCAGGCGCTCGCGCGGCACGCCCAGTTCGGCGGCGAGTTGCAGCAGGGCTTCGGCGTAGGCCAGCGGCAACTGATCGCTGCCGGCCTCGAGGGAGCGGCGCAGCGTCATGCGGCAGCCCTGGCCGGATATGACCGCTCGATTGGCAGGTGACGACCTGTGCCCCCTGCGCTGCGTTGGCGATAGTTGAAGCCCGACCGCCAACAGGAGCACGAATCATGGCCAGCAGCACGCCGGAAGGATTGCAGATCCGTCCTCGGCACCTCGACTTCGACCTGCCCGACCCGTTGCCGCGCCACTGGCACGGCGGCGATGCGTTCAGGAGCCACCTGTTCGACGCCATGTCGGTGCTGTTCCCCGACGGCGAGCGCTTCTTCATCGATTCGGTGCGGCACTTTCGCGACGAGATCGACGACCCGACGCTGAAGGAGCAGATCCGCGGCTTCATCGGCCAGGAAGGCCACCACAGCCGCGAGCACCTGCAGTACAGCCAGCGCCTGCGCGACCTCGGCTACGCCATCGAACCGATCGAGCGACGCGCCCGCGGGCGCATCCGCTATGCGCAGAAGCACCTTTCGCCGCAACGCCAGCTGGCGGCCACCGCGGCGCTGGAACACATCACCGCGATCATGGCCGACCAGGTGCTGCGCGACCCCGAGTGCCTGCGCGGCGCCGAGCCGAACATGGCGCGCCTGTGGCGCTGGCATGCGCTGGAGGAAACCGAGCACAAGGCGGTGGCGTTCGACGTCTACCGGCAGGTTTGCGGCAGCCGCACGCTGCTGCGCCGGGCGATGCGCGTGGCGACGCTGTTCTTCGTGCTGGATACCGCCCGCGGCCTGGTGCACATGCTCAGGCGCGACGGCCTGCTGTGGAACTGGCGGCTGTGGCGCGACGGCCTGCAGTGGATGTGGGGCAGGAACGGCGTGTTCCGCCCGCTGCTGCGCACCTATCGGGACTTCTTCGCCGCCGACTTCCACCCCTGGCAGCACGACAACCTCGCGCTGCTGCAGCAGGTGCGCGAGGAGTTCGATCCGCAGCCACGGGCCGCGTGAGCTGCCGGTCATCCGCGCAGGAAGCGCAATGCATCCATCGCGCTGCGCTCGGGCACTTCCTCCATGGGGATGTGCCCGACGTCTTCATAGGTGATCACCTGCAGTCCCGGCAGGTCGCGATGCCACAGTTCGACGTGTCGCGGCGAAATCCAGCGATCGCTCTCGCCCCACATGAGCAGCGTCGGCACGCCGATGCGCGCCACCCGCGCCGGCGTGTCGTGCAGTTCGTCGCGATTGACCTGCAGCAGCAGGCGGAAGATTTCCATCATCGCGCGCCGGTTGCCGGGGCGCCGGGTCAGGTCGTAGTAGCGGTCGACCACGCCAGGCGCGATGCGCTCGGGGTCACCGTAGACCTCCTTGATGCCCTGCGCGATCAGCGCGCGCGGCATCCACAGCGGGATCGTCAGGCTGGCGCCGGGCAGCGCGGCGGAGGCGATCATCCACGGGACTTTCTTCATCGGATAGCCGGCGCTGTCGATCAGCAGCAGCTTGCTCACCCGCTGCGGCGCCTGCAGGGCGAAGTTCCAGGCGAGGTGACCGCCGAGCGAATTGCCGGCGATGTGCGCGCGCTCGATGCCCAGGTAGTCCAGCAGCAGGCCGAGCACGCGCACCAGCCGCTCGGTGGAATAGCCGCCGCCGTGGCGCGGCGGCCCGGTGAGGCCGAAGCCTGGCAGGTCGAAGCGGACCAGGCGGTAATGCGCAGTGAGCTGGGCGACCCAGCCGTCCCAGGTGTGCAGCGAGGAAACCACGCCGTGGATCAGCACCAGCGCGGGTTTGTCGCGGCTGCCCTCGTCGCGGTAATGCACCTCGAAGCCGTCCAGCTCGACGAACCGGGAGCCGCTTTCGGCGCTGGCGTAACGGGCTTTCAGGCGCTCCAGCGACAGCGCGCCGAAGCCCAGGCGGGCGAAACCGGAGGCGACCGGGGGCAGTAGGGAGTAGGTGGAGGCAGACATGGCAGTTCCCTCTTGTTGTACGTCCATGACAGCACGCGGCGCCGTGCCAACGTGCCCAACTTTGGTTCGGCAGCTCGATGACGGGATGGCGGCGACGCTTCGATCGGAAACGCTCCGGCGTGAAGCTCAGCTCAATAGGCCGAGGGTCTTCGCCTGCGCCACGGCCTGGGTGCGCCGCTCGACGCCGAGCTTGGCGTTGATGTGGCGGGCGTGGGTCTTCACCGTGTGCAGCGAGATGAACAACTGATCGCTGATCTCCTGGTTGGAGCAGCCCTGGGCGATCAGCTGGAGCACCGCCAGCTCGCGCGAGCTGAGGGCATCGACGAGTGCGGCCGCCGTCGAGGCCGACTCGCTGGGCGCGGGAATCAGCGCCGAAAGCGCCCCGCGCACCGGGCAGCCGGGACGCTCGCGGAGCCGCTCGCGCAGCCATTCCGGGCGCTGCACGAACAGCTCGTTGAACGGCAGCAAGGCGCCGCCCAGCGCGCCGGCGAGGCTCTCGCCGAACTGCTGGCGGGCCTCGCTCTCACGGTTGCCGGCGAGCATCAACAGGGTCAACTGCACCTGGGCCACCACGGCCAGCAACTGTCCGCCCTCGGTCTGCGCGCGGGTGCACAGCGCGCGCAGGCGGCGTTCGGCGGATTGCGCCTGGCCCTGATGGCGTTCCAGCGCGGCGCGTTGCAGCTCGATGTACAGCGGCAACTGCGGATGACATTCGGGCGCCGCCGCCGGCTGCTCGCCGCCGTAGGTTTCCGCCAGGCGTTCGAGCCAGGATTGCGCCAGCTCCAGCTGCCCCTGGGCCAGCCAGAGGTCGCATTTCACCAGGGTGATCATCGCCAGGTAGTACACCGGCGGGATGTCCCAGATGTGCATCAGCCGCTCGGCCTCGGCCAACTGGACGAACGCCTCCGGCAGGTTGCCGCTGCGCCCTTCCAGGGTGGCCAGCACGCAGTAGCCGATCAGCAGGCTGACGTCGCGACAGGCGCGTGCCTCGCCGATGCCGCCGACCAGCCGCGTGCGCGCCTGCTGCGGCTGCAGGCCCAGCGCTAGCAGATGTCCTTCATAGATGGTCAGCCGCGCGCGCACAGCGTACAGCCGCTGCGCCGGCAACCCGTGCAGGCGCTGCAAACCCTGGCGGACTTCGTCCAGCGCGCGGACCACTTCGCCGCGCGCCTGCAGGATGCGCGCGCGGTCGTAATGCGCCAGCGCCTCGAACAGCGGGTTGCCGACCCGCTGGGCGAGCTCCAGCGCCTCGCGGTTCAGGCCGCGCGCGCGCCATAGGTCGCCCTTGACCACGGCGATGTTGGCCAGCGTCGACAGACACATCAGGCGCTGTCCGTAACGCTGCTGCGGCAAGCCGCCGACCGCCTCGCTGCAATAGCGCTCGGCCAGCGCGATATCGCCACGACCGCGCGCGATCACGCCGCTGAGTGCCTGCCACTGGGCCAGCAGGCCGCGCTGACTGGCGTCGTCCGGTGCGGGCAGAAAACGCGAAAGGTTGCCCGCCAACTCCTCGGCGGCGTCCAGCTGGCAGGCCAGCGCCAATGCCCAGCCGTAGAGCAGGATCAGCCGTGAGGTGCTGACCAGCAGGCTGTCCGGCAGGTCCATCTTCCAGCGCAGCAGCATGGCCACGTTCTGTTCGGCGAGCAGCTGTTCCTCGGAGAGGTTCTGCACCAGACTCGCGGCGACGTCCGGTTGGCCGGCACGCAGCGCCTGTTCCACCGCTTCGTCGAGCATGCCCTGGGCATTGAACCAGCGGCAGGCGCGCAGATGCAGGCCGGTCTGCGGCATCTGAGTGGTCGCCTGCTGCACCCGCAGCAGGTCGGAAAACAGGTGGTGATAGCGAAACCAGTGGCCGTTTTCGTCGAGCGGGACGAGGAACACCTGATGCGCCTGCAGGTGCTGCAGAATCGCCGCGCTGTCATGGCTCTCGCGCACGGCGTCGCAGAGTCCGGCACAGAAGCGATCGAGGCAGGCGGTTTCGTAGAGGAAGGTCTGCACCTCCGCCGGCTGGCGTTCGATCACCTCTTCCAGCAGGTAATCGCGGATCAGGCTGTCGGCACCGTGCGGACCGTGCCCGAGATCCCCCGGCTCGACCTGATCCTGGCTGGCGAGCAACCACAAGCGCAGCCCGGCGACCCAGCCTTCGCTGCGCTGCAGCAGGTTTTCCAGCGCGATGCCATCGACGCGCGCGCCCTGGCTGCCAAGCAGCGCGGTAGTTTCCTCGGCGGTCAGGCGCAGGTCCTGCTCGTTCAGTTCGAGCAATTGTCGCGACAGGCGCAGGCGCGCCAGGTGCCAGTCCGGACGCTGACGGCTGGTGACCAGCAACAGCAAACCCGCGGGCTGGTGGTTGAGCAGGAATTGCAGGCAGCGATCAAGCACCGCGCCCTTCGCCAGGTGATAGTCGTCCAGCGCCAGCAATACCGGACGCGCGGGGTCGAGGCGCTCGACCAGCTCGTCGAGCAGCCCATCGAGGCATTGCTCGAAAGCGAATGGCTGGTGCCGCTGGCGGGTTTTCAGCAGAGTCAGAGCTTCGTCGCCGAGGCCCGGAAAGAACTGTCGCAGCCCTTCGATCATCCGCTCGAGGAAGCGGCCCAGATCGCTGTCCCGGCGGCTCAACGCCAGCCACAGGCTGCGCCACTCGCTCGGCAGGCCCTGGCAGAACTCGATCGCCAGCGAACTCTTGCCGAACCCCGCCGGCGCGCTGACCAGCAGCAGGCGCCCGCCCAGCCCTTCGCTCAAGCGCTGGCACAGCCGCGGGCGCGGCACGTAACCGGCCGGCAACGGCGGGCGAAAGAAACGGCCTTCGGTCGGAGCGCAGGTATCGGGGCCAGGCAGAGTGGGCGTTTGCGAAAGGACAGTCATCGGGGCGAAGCACTATCTCGAATAATTGTGCATGCAGACTAGCCCCTTGCTCGGGGCATTTGAAGCAGGCGGATAAATCGCGCAAAAGAAAAAGCCGGCCCGAGGCCGGCTTCATCTTATTTCCCGCGCTTAGCGAACGCCCGCTTGGCGCAAGGCCGCCGGGGTGAAGTCGCTTTCCGACGCCGAGTAGCCGAAGTCGTAGGCTTTTTTCTCTTCGTTCTTCATGCCCAGCGCCAGATAGCGGCCGGACTGTAGGTCATACAGGGTTTCCAGGGTGTACCAGGGTACCTGCTTGTCGTAGTAGTACTGCGAGTGCGCCTCGGCGACACGCCACAGGCTGTCACGGCCGTCGTAGTGGTCGATCACCGCGGCTTGCCAGGTGTCCTCGTCGATGAAGAAGTCACGCTTGGCGTAGATGTGGCGCTCGCCCGACTTGAGGGTCGCGGTGACGTGCCAGACGCGGTGCAGCTCGTAGCGGGTCAGGTCCTGGTTGATGTGGCCGGCCTTGATGATGTCGGCGTATTTCAGCTCGGGAGAGTCCAGCTTGTAGCTGTTGTAAGGGATGTACAGCTCCTGCTTGCCGATCAGTTTCCAGTCGTAGCGATCCGGCGCGCCGTTGAACATGTCGAGGTTGTCGGAGGTGCGCAGACCGTCGGCGGCGGTGCCTGGACCGTCGTAGGACACCTGCGGGGCGCGGCGAACGCGACGTTGACCGGCGTTGTAGAGCCAGGCCAGACGCGGCTCCTTCACCTGGTCGAGGGTTTCGTGCACCAGCAGCACGTTACCGGCCAGACGCGAAGGCGCGGTCACGCGCTGTTTGAAGTAGAACAGCACGTTGCTCGGCTTGCTGGCGTCGTAATCCTTGAGCTGGTCGCGGAAGACGAACTCGTCCTGGAAGTAGACCAGCGAGTAGGAGCCGTTCGGCTGCGGCGTAGCCTGGGTAACCAGACGGCGGACGCTGCCGCCACGGTAACGGGTGATGTGGTTCCAGATCACTTCCAGACCGTTCTGCGGGATCGGGAACGGGTTCGCGGTCTGGAAATTCTCCAGGCCGTTACCGCCTTGCACCAGGTTGGTCTTGCTTGCATTCGCCTTGGCCGCGGCCAGCACCTTCTCCGGCAGCGTCGCGCTGCGATGCGACGGGTAGACCGGCATCTTGAAGGTTTCCGGATAGCGCTTGAACATCGCGAGCTGGCCAGGGCTGAGCTTGGCCTTGTACTGCTCGACGTTCTGCGCGGTGATGGTGAACAGCGGCTTCTCGGCGCTGAACGGATCGGCGAGGAAGCCTTTGCTATCGACGGCGCCGGCATTGGTCGGCAGGCCGCCAGTCCAGGCGGGAATCGATCCATCGGCGTTGCCGGCGCGTTCCGCACCCACCGGCGTCAGCGTGGTATTCAGCTTCGCCGCCTCGTCGGCAGAGACCGCCGCCATCACGCTGGTAGCCAGCAGCGACAACGCCAGGACGCCGGTTTGCAGGAGGTTTTTAGTCATTTTCATTATTATGTACATCCTCTTCTTATTCTGTCGCTTAGAAGTTCACGCCGAAGCTGAGCGCGACGAAGTCGCGGTCGGTGAGCGTGTTGTAGTCGCCGCCGAAGAAATTGGTGTACGAGAGGCTGCTGGTGTAGGTGTTCTGGTAGTCGGCATCGATACCGACGCTGACCGCCTTGGCGCCTTCGTTGAACACGCCGTTCGGGCCGTAGCCGTCGACGTCGTGCGACCAGGACACGTTGGGCCGCAGGTTCACCCCGGCGAACACGTTGTTGTAGTCCCAGATACCGCGCAGTCGATAGCCCCAGGAATTGCTGGTGACGAAGCCATGGGTGCCGTACGCCGCCAGTTGCGCCGCATCGTCCGGGGTGCCGTAGATCGCATCGCGGCCGTAGCGCAGTTCGCTGGTGCTCTCCAGGTTGCCGACGTGGGAGAAGCCCACTTCGCCGACCAGGGTGAAGCGCTCGGCGCCCATCACCTGATCGAAGAAGTGCGTCAGGGTGGTCTGGATCTGGGTGATTTCCTTGCGGTTGTAGCCGCGGTTCTCGGCGCCGGCCGCACTCGCCACCGGCGAGGTACCCGGCGCGATCGGGTTGAGCAGCGCGCGGGTCAGGTCGGTGGTGTTGATCTGCACCGGCGCGTTCGGCCGGTAGCTGATCTCGCCGGACCAGGCGGTTCCGGTGGGCAGCGTGGTGGAGAAGCTCATGCCGTAGAGGCGGATGTCCTCGGGATAGGACAGGGAATAGCTGCCGTTACCGAGCAACACGCTCTGGGCGAGACCGGAAGCCGTCGGCGAGTAGCGCGGATCGTCGAAGCAATTGGCCGGCCCGCCGAACGCGCCGCACACCTGCCCGAGGATGCCGCTCAGCGGCCCCGCCAGGGGGTTGGCGTTGCCCAGCGCGGCGAGCGTCGCGGCGCCGGCCGTACCGGTGTTCAGCACGGGCGTACGGCTGTGGTAGTTCATGAAGTAGAAGCCGTACTCGGTGGCATCGCCCAGCCAGCGCAGCGCCAGGCCGAACTGCCCGGAATCGCGGGCGTCACGGTCCGACCCACGCGGCAAGATCACGCCTTCGTCGGTAACACCGAAGCCTTGGCCGAACGCGTCGGCGATCGGTTGCAGCGGCGCGATGGCGCCACTGGCGACGTTGTAGTTGTCGACGCAACCGTCCTGCACCACGTCCGAACCGAAGAAGGTGCCGCAGTTGTCGACCACCGTCTGGTCCCACTCCAGCTGGTAGAAGCCTTCCACGCTGAGGCGGTCGTTAACGGTCTGCGAGAGGTAGAGCATGTTTACCGGGATCAGGCCTTCCTTGATTTCAGCGCCGGGGCGGCGGAAGGCGGAGACGTCCAGCGGGTTGATCGAGTTGATGCTGTTCTGGATGAAGGTGCTTTCGCCCCAGCTCACCACCTGCTTGCCGACGCGCACCGTGCCGGGCAGGTCGCCGATGTTGTAGTTCTGGTAGACGAAGGCATCGAGGATCTGCGCCCCGGAGGATTGCGCGCCCTCCTTGCGGTTGTGGTCGCTGATATCCTTGAACGGCCGGCTTTCGTCCTTCAGCTCGAAGTCGTACCAGTACTTGCCGCGGACGAACACGCCGGTGTCGCGGTACTTGAGTTCGAGGTCGTGGATGCCCTTGAAGATCTTCGAGAAGGTCTCGCCGCGCTTGAAGTTGAGATGGTTGTCGTCACCGGTCTGGGTGTAGCCGGTGCCGCCGTTGTTGATCCCGATGAGGTCGCGATCGGGCTTGGCGGTGGACCAGCTGGCGCCCACCGAGAGCGACGAGTCGAGCTGCCCTTCGATTTCCCCGATGTTGAAGGAGACGCCGAATGCAGGAGCGGCGATTGTGGAAGCGAGGCTGATGGCCAAAGGCAGTTTGGCCAGACGCCAGGTCTGTTTGATTTTTTGCATCGACGCTACTCCATTATGTTTTTTGTTATGGATGGTGCGGGAGTGACTATAGCCAGCGGGTAGTACTGCTTGATCCCTCGAAAGTGTGATTTGCAGGATGCTCCGCCTCCCTGTCTCGCCCCTTTCAGCGGGCTCCGGCGAGCAGGGATGATGTCGAAGAGCAATTACCAAGCCAAACGCTTGTTTGACTGATCAGTCACATTGCTACACGCCGCCACATGCTGCTTACAAGGTCGATAAAAATTCGCTTCCGGCAGCCTGCCAGGTGGCGATATCCAGACGTATGCGCTTCTTGTCCAGCTTCCCCACACTGGTCTTGGGAATATCGGTAACAAGGCCGATCTGCGACGGAATCGCCCATTTGTTGATGTGCCCCTGCTCCACGAAAGGCTTGAGGTGATCCTTCACCGTCCTGGCGTCCAGGCGGTGCCCTTCACGCACCACGATCAGCGCGAACGGGCGTTCGCCCCACTGCGGATCGGGCACGCCGACCACCGCCACTTCGCGCACCGCGGGGTCGCGGCTGATCAGGTCTTCCAGGGTCAGTGAGGAGATCCATTCGCCACCGGTCTTGATCACGTCCTTGATGCGGTCGCGGATGTCGATCACGCCCATGCCGTCGATGGTCGCCACGTCGCCGGTGTGCATCCAGCCGCCCTCCCACAGCTCCTCGCTCTTCTGCGGCTCGTTGAAGTAGCCCTGGGTCAGCCAGGGCGCACGCAGCACCAGTTCGCCCTGGGATTCGCCGTCGGCGGCGAGGAACCGACCGTTGCCGTCGACCAGCGCCGCCTCGACCAGCGGCACCGGCACGCCGGCCTTGATGCGGTAGGTGATGCGCTCGTCGTCGTTGCCGGCGCGCAGTTCTTCGTTGAGGTGGGCGCAGGAGATCAGCGGGCAGGTTTCCGACATGCCGTAGGCGGCGGTGAGCTGGATGCCGCGCGACCTGGCGGTGTCGTAGAGCGCACGGGTCAGCGCGCTGCCGCCGATGATGATCTTCCAGCCGGCGAAATCCACGCCCCTGGCCGCGCGGGCGTTGAGCACCATCTGCAGGATGGTCGGCACGCAGTGGGAGAAGGTCACCTTCTCGCGCTGCCACAGTTCGACCAGCAGCTCGGGGTCGTAGCGCCCCGGATAGACCTGCTTCACCCCGAGCATCGTCGCCACATAGGGCACGCCCCAGGCATGCACGTGGAACATCGGTGTGATCGGCATGTAGACGTCGTCGGTTCCCATGAGGCGGATGCTGTCCAGCGCGCCGATGGTGGAGGCCAGCGCCAGGGTGTGCAGCACCAGCTGGCGGTGGCTGAAGTAGACGCCCTTGGGATTACCGGTGGTGCCGGTGGTGTAGAAGGTGGTGGCCACAGAGTTCTCGTCGAAATCCGGGAAGTCGTAGCGCGGCGAGGCCTGCGCCAGCAGGCTTTCGTATTCGCCGACCAGGTTCGGCAATTCGGCGCCGTGCTCCTCGCCGTCGGTCAGCAGCAGGGTGCGCTCCACCGTGGTCAGTTGCGCGGCGATACCCTGGTAGAGCGGCACGAACTCGGCGTTGACCAGCACGAAGCGGTCCTCGGCGTGGTTCATGGTGTAGAGGATCTGCTCGGCAGACAGGCGAATGTTGATGGTGTGCAGCACGGCGCCGATCATCGGGATGGCGAACATGCACTCGAGGTAGCGATGGCTGTCCCAGTCCATCACCGCGACGGTATCGCCCGCCCTGACGCCGGCGGCGGCGAGCACGTTGGCGAGGCGTGCAACGCGCTCGTTGAAGGTCGCGTAGCTGTAGCGCAGCTTGTCGCGATAGACGATTTCGCGGGTCTTCTCGTAGCGGCTGCCGGACAGCAACAGGCTCTTGATCAGCAGGGGATAGGCGTGCGCGTTCTGCGCCGGAGGGATGATACGGGTCTGCAACATGGAGGCACCTGTTCGCGAGCTTTGTTGTTATGCGGCGAACTCTAGGGTGGCGATGCGCCGAGCAAATCAGTCAAAAGAATGATTTCCGGCGCCCGGCAGGGACGAAAAAAAAAGGCGCCTCGGCACGGTTCAGCCCGCCGCTCGGGCGCGGCCGGTGCATCCGCCGGTGCGGCGACGGCCATTCGGGTTTTCAGCTCTGGTAGGCTGGGCGTCTTTGTCCTCACACTCCAAGAAGAAGGTACAGCTGATGCAAAACAGCAGCGCCGTGTTCCTTGACTACACCTCCCTCGACCTGGGCGACCTCGACCTTTCACCGCTGCGCCAGGTTTTCGCCGAGCTGACCCTGCACGAGAAAACCACGCCCGCGCAGGTGATCGAACGCCTCCAGGGCCACAGCGTGGCGATCAGCAACAAGGTGCCGCTGGATGCCGCCGCCTTCGCTGCCTGCCCCGATCTCAAGCTGGTCCTGGTGTCCGCCACCGGCACCAACAACATCGACCTGGCCGCCGCCCGCGCGCACGGCGTTACCGTGTGCAACTGCCAGGGTTACGGCACGCCGTCGGTGGCGCAGCACACCCTGTTGCTGCTGCTCGCACTGGCGACCCGCCTGCAGGATTACCAGGCCGCCGTGCGCGCCGGGCGCTGGCAGCAATCGGAGCAGTTCTGTCTGCTGGATTTCCCGATCGTCGAACTGGCCGGCAAGACCCTGGGGCTGCTCGGACATGGCGAACTCGGCAGCGCCGTCGCCCGCCTCGCCGAAGCCTTCGGCATGCGCGTGCTGATCGGCCAATTGCCGGGGCGCCCGGTGCGCGACGGTCGCCTGCCGCTGGATGAACTGCTGCCACAGATCGACGCGCTGACCCTGCACTGCCCACTGACCGAACAGACCCGCGACCTGATCGGCGCCGAGCAGATCGCCCTGATGAAACCGGGCGCCTTCCTCGTCAACACCGGACGCGGCGGCCTGGTCAACGAGCCGGCCCTCGCCGCCGCGCTGCGCAGCGGCCATCTCGGCGGCGCCGCCACCGACGTGCTCACCGTGGAACCGCCGAAGAACGGCAACCCGCTGCTTGATGCGGACATTCCCCGGCTGATCGTCACCCCGCACAGCGCCTGGGGCAGCCGCGAAGCCCGCCAGCGCATCGTCGGCCAGCTGGCGGAAAGCGCCGAGGCGTTCTTCAAGGGCGCCGCCGTGCGCGTGGTCGGCTAAGCTAGCCGCTTTTTTCGCTGGGGGACGCATGGATCCGCGAAGTGAAGTATTGCTGCGCCAGGCCGAGCTGTTCGGCGGCCGTGTACTGCTGGCCGGTCTCCCGGCCGATGACCTGCTCGGCTCGCTGCCGGCCGCCAGCGGCTGGAGCTGGCACGCCGGCGACCAGTCGGCGCTCGAGGCCCGCTTTGCCGGGCGCAGCCACTTCGGCGTCGAAGCGCCGACGACGGGCTTCGACAGCGCCGTGCTGTTCCTGCCGAAATCCCGCGAGCTCGCCGACTACCTGCTGCAGGCGCTGGCCGCCCGCCTGCCGGGCGCCATGCTGTACCTCGTTGGCGAGAAGCGCGGTGGCATCGAACGCGCCGGCAAGCAGCAACTGGCCGCCTACGGCAAGCCGCGCAAGCTGGACAGCGCCCGGCATTGCCAGCTGTGGCAGGTAAGCGTGGAAACCCCGCCGCCCGCGCCGGACCTGAACGCACTGGCGCAGACCTTCAGCCTGTCGCTGGCGGACGGCCCGCTGCAGGTGGTCAGCCTGCCGGGCGTGTTCAGCCACGGTCGCCTGGATCGCGGCAGCGCCCTGCTGCTGCAGCATCTGGACGGCCTGCCGAGCGGCCCGCTGCTGGATTTCGGCTGCGGCGCCGGCGTGATCGGTGCCACGCTGAAACGACGCTATCCGGACAGCGCGGTGACACTGCTTGACGTCGATGCCTTCGCCGTCGCCAGCAGCCAGCTGACGCTGGCGGCGAACGGGCTGGACGCCGAGGTGATCGCTGGCGACGGCATTCGCTGCGCGCCCCGCGAACTGGCCGCGATCATCAGCAACCCGCCCTTCCACCAGGGCGTGCACACCGACTACCAGGCCACCGAAACCCTGCTGCGCGAGGCGGCCAGCCACCTGCTCGGCAAGGGCCAGATGCGCCTCGTGGCGAACAGCTTCCTGCGCTATGCGCCGCTGATCGAGCAGCACCTGGGCGCCTGTCGCACGCTGGCCGAAGACGACGGATTCCGCGTGTATCAGGCCAACCGCAGCTAGCCTCGCGTGCGCCGCGCGCCGCACGCGGCGCCGTGGGCAAATGGCCATCCGCCCGCCGGAACAGGCGCGCCCGGTGCTTGCCCGGACGGCAACGCTTGGGCACAATGCGCCCCGTCCTAGGGGAGTAGTCTCCCGCGAGCCTCGGCTCGCCCGGCACGCATCAACATGCTTGGTCCACAGACCATGGTGCGTGCGACCCGGAATACAGCCGCCCGGCTGCGTTTCCAGGTTCGACAAGACCTATGACACGTACACCTTACCCGGGGCGGGAAGGCGGTGCGTGTCATGGTGAACTTGTCGACCCGCCCCTCAGGAAGCTACTTTGCTGGAATCCCTGTTCGTCCCCACCCTGATCGTTGCGCTGGCTGAAATCGGCGACAAGACGCAGTTGCTCGCCTTGCTGCTCGCGGCACGTTTCCGACGCCCCTGGCCGATCATCTGGGGCATGGTGGCGGCCACCCTGGCCAACCACTTCGTCGCCGGCTACGTCGGCAATCTGGTCGCCGGGCTCTTCTCCCCTGCGGTGCTGCACACCATCCTCGCGCTGTCCTTCGCCGCGGTGGCGGTGTGGACGCTGATCCCCGACAAGCTGGACGACGACGAAGACTCCAAGCTCAAGCGCTACGGGCCGTTCCTGACCACGCTGATCGCCTTCTTCCTCGCCGAGATGGGCGACAAGACGCAAATCGCCACGGTGATGCTGGCCGCGCAGTACCCGCACTTCCTGCTGGTGGTGCTCGGCACCACGATGGGCATGCTGGTGGCCAACGTGCCGGTGGTACTGGCCGGCAATTTCGCCGCCGATCGCCTGCCGCTGACGCTGATCCATCGCCTCGCCGCCGCCTGCTTCGCCGTTCTCGCGCTGTTCGCCGGCTACAAGGCGCTGCAATTGGCCGGGTGGCTGTAGCACAGCTTCCTCGGTTTAAAATGCCCGCGACAATTGCGCCAGGGAGTGCGCCATGCAGCGGGAAGAAATGAAACGGGTGGTTCGCCGGCACATCGAACTGAGCTGGAACAAGGGCCATCTGCACCTGATTGGCCACCTGCACAGTCCGAATTTCCTCTACAAGAGCTCCTTCGTCGGACACGCGCTGAACGGCGAAGGCTTCATCGCCATGGTGGAGCAGATTCGCGACGCCATGCCGGACCTTGAAGTGATCATCGAGGACTGCGTCGCGGAGGGCGACCAGGTGGCCACCTGGAGCACGCTGATCGGCTGCATCGCCAAACCGGCGCTCGGTTATCCGCCGAGCGACAAGGTCCTGGCGATTTCCGCGATGGCCTTCTGGCGCTTCGACCGCATGGGCCAGATCGAGGAAATCTGCACGATGTTCGACATGGAGAGCTTTCGCGCGCAGCTGGGGTTGGAAGTCCGCTCGTTCGCCGAGAAGGCATTGCCCTGAGAGCGGATCAGCGCGCCGTCCTGGCCAGTTCCGCGCGTAACGCCTCGACCAGCGTCTGCACGTCGTAGGGTTTCGACAGCACGGTGAAGCCGTAGTCGCTCGGCGCACGCTCGGTGTAGCCGGTGGCGAGGACGATCGGCAGGTTCGGCTCCTGTTCGCGCAGGGCCTGCGCCAGGCCGATGCCGTCCAGCGTGCCGGGCATGACGATGTCGGAGAAGACGATGTCGAAACGCGGCTTGCCCGCTCCGCCGCGCCGCTCGCGGTAGCGCTGCAGGGCCTCGTCGGCATTGCCGACCACCTCGACCCTGAACCCCAGCTCGCGCAACGCGGGAGCGACCACGTCGCGCACCAGCGGGTCGTCGTCGACCAGCAGCACGCGGGCCGAATGCACGTCGGGCCGGGGGCCGGCGCTCGCCTCTAGGGGCACGCCGCCCTCCTCCTGGCTCAATGGCAACAACACTCGGACCCGCGTGCCTTCGCCCGGCGCGCTCTGCAGCAGCGCCGTGCCGTGGGCCTGGCTGGCGAAGCCGTACACCTGCGCCAGGCCGAGCCCGGTGCCTTCGCCGACATTCTTGGTGGTGAAGAACGGCTCGAAGGCCTTGGACATCACCTCCTCGCTCATGCCCTCGCCGCTGTCGACGATGCACAGCTCGGCATAGGCGCCGGCGGCGAGACCCTCGATCTCGCCCTCAACGACCGCGCGCTGCGCCAGGGAAAGCGTGACCTTGCCGCCGCGTGGCATTGCATCGCGGGCGTTGAAGACCAGGTTGAGCACCGCCAGCTCGCACTGCAGCGGGTCGATGAACACCGGCCAGGGGCGCTCGGGCAGCTCGAGCGTCAGGCCGATGCGGCTCGGCAGCGCGCCGTCGAGCAGGTCGCCCATCTCGGTGATCAGTAGGCGCAGGTCGACGTGCCGGGTCTCTTCGACCTTGTGCCGACCGAACGCCATCAACTGGCGGGTCAGCTTGGTGCCGCGCACCACCGACTTGTTGCAGGCCTCGATGGCCTTCTTCGCCCGTGGGTCGGTGGAGGCCATGTCGGCCAGTTGCAGGCCGATGGTCAGGGTCTGCAGCAGGTTGTTGAAGTCATGGGCGATGCCGCCGGTGAGACGGCCGAGGGCCTCGAGCTTCTGCGTCTGCTGCATGGCCTTCTGCGATCGTTCGACCTGCTCCACCGCCGCCGCGACCCGCGCGCTCATTTCCGCGCTGGCGTTCTGGATGCGTTCGCTGGCCTGGGCCAGCACCACCGCCGTGCGGTCGATTTCGGACATCCCGGTGGACGCCGGATGCACCGCCTCGCCGCGGCCCATGGCCTGGGCGGTGGCGTCGAGCATGCGCAGCGGCCGGGTGATCCGCCGGCCGACCCAGAACGCCAGCAGCGTGGCGACGCCGATCAGCAACAGGGCGAAGACGCCGACGACGGTCATCGCCCGCACCGCGCTCTGGCGTACCTCGCTGATGGGCAGGCCGATGATCACCGACCAGCCGGATTCCGGCGAGCGGGCGTAGAAGGACAGCAGAGGGATGCCGTCCAGCGACACGGTTTCCCTGAACCCCTCCTCGCTGCCCCCCAGCGCCTCGGCGATCGGCCCGGTGGTGTGCTTGCCGATGAACTTCTCCGGGGAGATGTTGCGCGCCACTATCCGGCCGCTGCCATCCACCACTGTGCCGAGCCAGCCCTTGGGCAGGTTCTGGTCCAACAGCACATCGTTGATCTGGCTGGCGAACGAGCCCATGGAGAGGAAATAGCGAAGGGTGCCGTCGATGTAGATCGGGCGGCGGACCGAAAAGCTGTACTGCTTGCCGATCGGCGCCATGTAAAGGTTGGTGACATCGAATTCCGCCGCCGGATCGTCCAGCGGAGCGGCGAGGAAGGGCGTGTGCGGCAGCTCGGCGCCGAACGGCATGCGCGTGTTGAGCAACTGCTGGCCCTGGGTATCGACGAGGATGATCGAGTTTTCCCACGAGTCGGCGACGTCGCGGGCGGTGGTGTAAAAGCGTTCCAGGTCGGCGAGCGACAGCGAGGGAACGCTGCTCAGGGTACGGATGATCGCATTGCGCTGGGCGATGTCGCGGTCCACCGCCAGCGCCAGCGCGCGGGTGGTCTCGCGCATGCTCTGAGCAACGCGAGCGCGCTGATCCTGATAGACATAGCCGATGGCGAGAAGCGAGGCGATCAGCGTGGGGGCGAGAACCGCCATCACCAGCAGAGTGAGTTTGAAGCGAATCGACACGATAGGGTGACCGCAGCAGGCGGCCCCAGGTTCAACGTGGCCGAATGCGCCAAGCATAGAGGCGAACCCGCGCCCGGCGGAAGCTCCCAGCGCCCAATCATTGGTTTTTATTCTCGCCGGAGCGCGCCAGCAGGCGCTTGTGCGGGCCGGTCCGGCTGAGTAACGTGGCGGCACTTCGAGGAGACCCGCATGCCCGCCCGCTACTGGATCTACGCCCTGCTGCCGCTGTTCGCCGGCTGCGTCTACAACCCTGCCAACGATGGCGCGCCGAAGCCGCCGGTGCGCCTGCAGGGCGAACTCAACCTGGTCGATGGCCAGATGCTGCTGCGCCCGTGCCAGGAACAGCGCCACTTCGCCGTAACGGACGCCGCCGGCATCGGCCTGCTGGAGGACGCCCGCGAGCTGCTCGGCGACCGCAGCGGGCCGCTGTTCGCCGACCTGAGCGGGTTCTACGGTGCGTCGCGGGTCGACGGTACCGACGGCGAGTTCAAGGTCGAGCAGCGCTATCGCCTGCAGAACGACGCGCACGGCTGCGAAAACCCCAACTACCCGCGCCTGCTGCTGCACGCCGGCGGCCAGCAGCCGGACTGGAGCGTCGAGGTCGGCGAGCGCGGGCTGATGCTCGAACGCAGCGGCCAGCCGGCACAGGCGCTGCCGTATCTGGAGGAGCAGCTTCCCGAGGGCCGCCTCAACCTGACCAGCGAGGCCAACGGTCAGCGCCTCGAACTGTGGATCGCCCCGCAACGCTGCGTGGATGCGAAGACCGGCGCGGTGCAGAGCCTCTCCGCCGAATTGCGCGTGGACGGGCAGGTCCAGCGCGGCTGCGCCTACTTCGGCGGCGCCCGCACGCAGTAACGCTGCAGCCCGCGACGGCTGCCGGCTGCGGCGTCCCGGCACCGGGCGCGCTCACATCGCGCGACATTTTCGCAATGCGCCGGCCGCTCAGCGGCGCCATTCTCTGCCGAACACGAGTAGTCTCGAAGGGCCTAAGCAGGTGTCAGCCACTTACCCGAAAAGGACATAGCTCATGTTGCGCATTGCCATCAATGGTTACGGCCGTATCGGCCGCGCCCTGGTTCGCTCGCTCTATGAACGCGGTCTGCAGGACCGCATTCGGCTGGAGGCGATCAACGATCTCGGCGACTACAACACCCTCGCCCACCTGACCCGTTTCGACTCCACCTTCGGCCGCTTCCACGGCGAGGTCGGGCTAGACGGCGACAAGATGCGAATCCAGGGCCAGGACATCCAGCTACTCAGCGTGCGCTCACCGGCCGAGCTGCCGTGGACCGGCCTGGGCGTCGATGTGGTGCTCGAATGCACCGGCAAGATGAAGACCCGCGAACTGGCGGCCCAGCACTTCACCGCCGGCGCCAAGCGCGTGCTGCTCTCGCATCCGATGGACAGCGCCGACCTGACCGTGGTCTACGGCGTTAACCACGACAAGCTCGGCGAGCAGACCATCGTTTCCAACGCCTCCTGCACCACCAACTGCCTGGCGCCGCTGGCCAAGGTGCTGCACGACGCAGTGGGCATCCGCCAGGGCCTGATGACCACCATCCACAGCTACACCAACGACCAGAACCTGCTCGACAAGGAGCACAAGGACCTCTACCGCTCGCGTGCCGCCGCGCTGTCGATGATTCCCACCAGCACCGGCGCGGCCAAGGCCATCGGCCTGGTGCTGCCGGAGCTGGCCGGGCGCCTCGACGGCATGTCGGTGCGCGTACCGACGCCGAACGTGTCGCTGGTCGACCTGACCTTCACCGCCGAACGGCCGACCGACGTCGCCGCCGTCAATGCCGCCCTGCAGGCCGGCGCTGCGGCGCTGCCGCCCGGCGTGATGGAATGCAACGAGCTGCCGCTGGTGTCGCACGACTTCAACGGTTACCCGGTGTCCTGCGTGGTCGACCTCAACCACACCCGCGTGCAGGGCGACATGGTCAAGGTGATGGCCTGGTACGACAACGAGTGGGCGTTCTCCAACCGCATGCTGGACGTGCTGCTGGAGTGGACCGGGGCCTGATCGCCCGCGCTACGCCAACCGATACACGCAGACGGTCGTGCGCCCCCCCCCCCCCGGGGGGCGGGGGGGGGGGGGGGCGGGGGGGCGCGCCCCCCCCCCCGCCGGGCGCCGCAA
>NZ_JASCPA010000054.1:0-37006 GCF_029959715.1 Pseudomonas sp. PS02288
GCCTCGCGCACCGCGCGAGGCGGTCGGCCCCAACTGGTGCAAGGCGGCTTTCGCACGCACCAGCCCGGCCCACGACATGGCCATATCGCACAAGCATTCGTACCGGATAAGGGAATAAAACGCCGTTTCTTTGTGCAAACCGCACAGCCCGAACCGTCACCCTGAACAACACCCCGCTTTTTCGCCTCCCCGCCCGGAACTGGCACAGCCTTCGCAATCGCCGAGGCCACACCCCAATCACGGCAGGAGGACACGGACATGGCTCAGGCACCGGACAGCGGCAACGATTACCCCCTCAGCGAGGTCCCGGCCGGAGCGCGCAAGGGCCTGTTTTCCACCTCGATCATGCTGTTCGGTTTCACCTTCTTCACCGCCACCATGTTCGCCGGTGGCAAGATCGGCATGGCCTTCGACTTCAAGACGCTGATCTGGGCGGCGATCATCGGCAACCTGCTGCTGGGCGCCTACGCCGCCGTGCTCAGCCTGATCGCCTGCCGCAGCGGGCTGAACTCGGTGCTGATGGGGCGCTTCTGCTTCGGCGAGGTGGGCAGCAAGCTGTCCGACATGCTGCTCGGTTTCACCCAGGTCGGCTGGTACGCCTGGGGCACCGCGACCATGGCCCTGGCGCTGGTGAAGATCCTCGACCTGCCGGAAGGCTGGACCATCCCGCTGATGGTGCTGTTCGGCTTCGGCTTCTGCATCACCGCCTTCGTCGGCTACAGGGGCCTGGATCTGCTCTCGCGCGTTGCGGTGCCGGCCATGTGCCTGTTCCTGGTCTGGTCGCTGTGGCTGGCCACCGACAAGGTCGGCGGCCTCGGTGCGCTGCTGGCCATCGAGCCGCAGCAAAGCATGAGCATGAACCTGGCGATCACCATGATCTTCGGCACCTTCGTCAGCGGGGCAACCCAGGCCACCAACTGGACGCGCTTCGCCCGCAACGGCCGGGTGGCGATGCTCTCCAGCATGGTCGGGTTCTTCTTCGGCAACGGCCTGATGATCGTTACCGGCGCCTACGGCGCCATCGTCTACCAGCAACCCGACGTGGTCGAAGTGCTGGTCCTGCAGGGCCTGTCGATCGTCGCGGTGGTGATGCTCTTCCTCAACCTGTGGACCACCCAGGACAACACCATCTACAACTTCGCCGCCGCCGGCTGCAACCTGCTGCGCAGCGAGCGACGCAAGCTGATCACCGTGGTCGGCGCCGGCATCGGCACCCTGCTGGCGATAGGCGGCATGTACGAGATGCTGATCCCGTTCCTGATCCTGCTCGGCTCGATCATCCCGCCCATCGGCGGTGTGATCATGGCCGACTACTTCTACGGGCATAAGCAGCGCTACCCGCGCCTGGCGGACGTCCGCCTGCCGAAGTTCAACGCCGTCGGCCTCGCCGCCTACTTCATCGGTGCCTTCTGCGCCTACGTCTCGCCCTGGGTGGCGCCCATCGTCGGCATCCTGGTCGGCGCGCTGGCGTATGTCGTGCTGTTCCAGTTGCGCCAGCTGGCCACCCGCAGCGCCGGCACCAGCCGCGCCTGAACTACGCCATTCACTTCGGGGACGTCACCATGCAAACCGTAAGAACCGGCAACGGACCCCGCAGCTTCAGCGCCTCGGGCCTTGAAGCGCGCCAGTTGCCCTTCTCCCAAATCCCCGTGATCGACTTCTCCGCCATGTACGGCGACGACCCTGAAGCCCGGCAACGGGTCGGCGAGGACGTGCGCAGGGCGTGCACCGAGGTCGGCTTCTTCTACGCCCGCGGGCACGGCGTGCCGGACGAGGTGATCGACGCCACCTTCAGCGCTGCCCACCGCTTCTTCGACCTGCCGCTGGAGGTGAAGAAGGCGGTGGACATCGACCGCTCGCCGAACATGCGCGGCTACACGCCGATGCTCGGCGAGAACACCAACGAGGAAGGCCAGGGCGACATGCACGAGGGGTTCGACCTGGCCCTGGAAGTGCCCGCCGACGACCCCGACGTGCAGGCCGGCGTGTTCGGCTATGGCCCCAACCAGTGGCCCGAGCAACTGCCCGGGTTCAAACCCGCGCTGCTCGCCTATCACGCAGCCATGCTGGATTTCGGCCGGCGCATCTTCGCCGCCTTCGCCCTGGCCCTGGAGCTCGAAGAGGATTTCTTCGAGGGCTACCTGAACAAGCCGATGGCGCACATGCGCGTGCTCTCCTACCCGAGCCAGAGCGGCGCCATCGACGACGCGCAGATCGGCATCGGCGCGCACTCCGACTACGAGTGCTTCACCATCCTGCGCACCGACGAAGTGCCGGCTCTGCAGGTGCTCAACAGCGCCGGCGAGTGGATCCAGGCGCTGCCGATTCCCGGCTGTTTCATCGTCAACGTCGGCGACCTGATGGCGCGTTGGACCAACGGCTACTTCGCCTCGACGCTGCATCGCGCGATCAACTCCTCGGGGCGCCAGCGCTACTCGATCCCCTTCTTCTTCGGCCCCGACTCGCAGAGCCTGATCGAGGTGCTGCCGAGCTGCCAGAACGCGGACTGGCCGCCGCAGTACCCGCCGATCACCGCCGGCGACTACATCCGCTCGCGCTTCGACCACACCTACTTCCACCGCCAGAAAGACGAAAGCCAAACTCCTGAAGGGAACACCCCATGAAAACTCGCCGTCACGCGTCCCTGCACCTCGCCTGTATCGGCCTGCTGGCCTCCACCGCCCTGCTCGCCCTGGCACCCGCGCAGGCGGCGGAAGCCTTCAAGCTGGCCGGCAAGCCGAAGATCGCCTTCATCTACGCCGCCACCGTCAAGGACGGCGGCTGGAACGAATCCATCGATAACGGCCGCCAGCAGGTGGCCAGCGAACTCGGCTACCCGATCGCCGTGGCGGAGAGCATTCCCGAGGAATCCACCGCGCTGAAGAACGCCATCGACCTCTACGTGCAGCGCGGCTTCAACATCATCGTCACCACCTCCTTCGGCTACTCCGACGGCGTGCTGGAAGCGGCCAGGAAGTACCCGCAGGTGGCCTTCCTCGCCGCCTCCGGCACCACCAACGCCGCCAACCTGGAAAGCTTCTACCCGCGCACCTACCAGGCCTGGTATCTGGCGGGCATCGCCGCCGCCTCGGTCAGCCCGAACAAGACCCTGGGCATGCTCGGCGGCTTCCCGGTGGCGCCGGTGAACTGGGACATCAACGGTTTCGCCCTCGGCGGGCAGTCGGTCGACCCGACGATCAAGACCATCGCCCTCTACACCAACTCCTGGTGGGACCCGGCCAAGGAAAGCCAGGCGGCCAAGTCGATCCTCGAGCAGAACGCCGACGTGATCGCCAACAACCTGTCCTCGGCCGGCCCCTTCACCGCCGCGGAAAAGGCCGGCAAGGCCTCGGTAGGCTTCCAACTGGACATGAGCAAGATGGCACCCAAGGGCCACCTGACCTCGGTGGTCTTCCACTGGGACAAGTACCTGGTGCCAACCATCCGCAAGATCGTCGACGGCAGCTGGGAGCCGAACGAATACGGCGCCTTCCCCGGCCTCGCCGAAGGCGTGGTGGACATCACCCCGCTGAGCGACAAGGTTCCCGCCGAGGCCCGCGCGAAGATCGAGGCAGTGCGCGCGCAGATCATCGCCGGCAGCTTCTCGCCGTTCAGCGGCCCGCTGTTCAAGCAGAACGGCGAGCAAGCGGTGGCGGCCGGCGCGACGCTGGACGACGCGGCGATCTGGAACATGGATTACCTGGTCAAGGGCACTGTCGGGAGCGTCAAGTGACAGCCATGCCGGCGGCCTCGGCCCCGGTGTTCCTGGAGCTGCGCGGGCTGAGCAAGCGCTTCGGCGAGCGCCGGGTGCTCGAAGGCGTCGGCCTGCACCTGGAGCGCGGCGAAGTGCATGCGCTGCTGGGCGAGAACGGCGCCGGCAAGTCGACCCTGATGAACATCCTCACCGGGGTCTACCTCGCCGACGATGGCGAGATCCGCCTGCAGGGCGAACGCCTGGCGATCCGTCGCCCGGCGGACGCCAGCGCGGCGGGCATCGGCATGGTGCACCAGCATTTCCGCCTGGTGGAGCGCTTCAGCGTGGTGGAGAACCTGCTGCTCGCCGCTGGCGGGCGCAAGGGCCTGCGCAGCGCCGCCGAAGCCAGCGCCGCGCTGCTGCGAACCGCCGAGCAGATCGGCCTGCGCATCGACCCGCAGGCGCAGGTGGCCGACCTCTCGGTGGCCGAGCGCCAGCGCGCCGAGATCTGCAAGGTGCTGGCCCTCGGCGCGCGCATCCTGATCCTCGACGAACCCACCGCGGTGCTCACCGACCGCGAGGCCGGCGACATGCTTTCGGCGATCCGGCGCATGGCCGACACCGGCCTGAGCATCGTGCTGATCACCCACAAGCTGCGCGAAGTGATCGGCCACAGCCACCGCCTGACGGTGATGCGCCAGGGTCGCACGGTGGCTGCCAACCTGCCGACCACCAGCCTTTCCATGGAAGAAATCGCCCGGCTGATGGTCGGCGAGCAGAAGGCCGGCCCGGAGCGCGCGCCGTCCACGCTGATCAGCAACGGCGCCGACCTGCTGATCGCCCACCAGCTGTGCGTCAGCCGCGCCGACGGCGGCGTCGGCATCGACGGCGTCAGCCTGCGCGTGCGCGCCGGCGAGGTCCTTGGCGTCGCCGGCGTCGGCGGCAACGGCCAGCAGCAACTCGCCGACGCCCTGCTCGGCAGCCTGCCGATCGAGGCCGGCAACCTGTCCCTGGACGGCGCCGAGGTGACCCACGCGTCCATCGCCCGTCGCCGCGACCTCGGCCTGCGCATCATTCCCTCCGACCGCATGGCCAGCGGCCTGATCGGCGAACTCTCGGTGGCCGACAACCTGGCGCTGACCCGCGTGCGCGGCGGCCATTACCGACGCGGCTGGCTGAACCGCGCACGCATGCGCGCCGACGCCCTGGCCGCCATCACCCGCCAGGCCATCGCCGGTGCGACCCCGGAGCTGCGCACCAGCCTGCTCTCCGGCGGCAACGCGCAAAAGGTACTGCTGGCCCGCGAACTGGACAGCGGCGTGCGCCTGCTGGTCGCCCACTCGCCAACCCGCGGCCTCGACGTCAAGGCCTGCGCGGTGGTCCACCAGGCGATCCGCGAGGTGGCCGCCAGTGGCGCCGCCTGCCTGCTGATCAGCGAAGACCTGGAGGAAATCCTCGCGCTCTCCGACCGTATCGCGGTGATGAGCGCCGGCCGCATCACCGGCGAGTGCCCGGGCGGGTCGAGCGCCGAAGAGGTCGGCCGGCTGATGCTCGGGCATGCCTGAGAGGATGAAACGATGATCGCGCTGCCTTACACCTTCGCCCTGCAACGCCGCCTGACGCTGTCCGGCCGTCGTGGCGTCGGCACCTTCGTCGGCGGCCTGACCGGCGGCATCCTGCTCGGCCTGGCGCTGCTGGTCTGGGCCGGCGTACCGACCGAGTCGCTGCTCGACGACCTCTTCGTGCAGGTCTTCATCAGCCCGCAGGGGCTGGCGCAGACGCTGACCCTGACGGTGCCCCTGATTCTCGTCGGGCTGTCCTCGGCGGTCGCCATGCGGGTGAAATTCTGGAACATCGGCATCGAAGGCCAGCTCTGGCTCGGTGCCATCGGCGCCACGGCCGTTTCCCTCTACGGCGTCGGCCCCGAGGCACTGCGGTTGCCGCTGATGCTGCTCGCCTCCGCCCTGTTCGGCGCCGCCTGGATCGCCCTGCCGCTGGTGTTGCGCCTGCGCCTGCAGGTCAGCGAACTGGTGGTCACCCTGCTGCTCTCGAACATCGCCTACCTGTTATTGCAGCACCTGCTGTTCGGTGCCTGGCGCGATCCGGCCAACAGCTTCCCGATGTCGATGCAGATCGGCGGCGACGAGCGTCTGGCGCTGCTCGGCTTCGGCAACCTGCACAGCGGCCTCTTCATCGCCCTCGCCGTGACCCTGCTGGTGGCGATGCTCAGCGAACGCAGCCGGCTCGGCTTCCACGCCGCCGCCATCGGCGCCAACCCGCAGGTGGCGCGCGCCGCCGGCATTCCGGTGGGCCTCACGCTGGCGATCATGGTGCTGCTCTCCGGCGCGCTGTCCGGCCTCGCCGGCGGCCTGATCATCACCGGCAGCGAGTACCGCCTGACGCAGAACATCGGCTGGAACATGACCTTCAGCGGCATCGTCATCGCCTTCGTCGCGCGCTTCAAACCGCTGTGGATTCTGCCCACCGCCTTCGCCCTCGCCGGGCTGTACAACGCCGGCAGCACGCTGAAGGTGTTCTACGGCCTGTCCGACGCCGTCGTCGTGCTGCTGCAGGGGCTGATCCTGATGAGCCTGCTGGTCGCGCAGTTCTTCGCCCACTACCGCATCGACATGAAGAAGGAGCCGCGCTGATGGACATCGCCTTCCTCGGCAGTTGGCTCGGCAGCGTACCGACCGCCGCCATCCCGTTGCTGCTGGCCAGCGTCGGCCTGATCCTTTCCGAACGCGCCGGCGTGGTCAGCCTCGGCGTCGAGGGTTACCTGGCGATGGGCGCGATGGCCGCCGCCGCGGTGACCCTGGAGAGCGGCAGCCTGGTTCTCGGCATCGCCGCCGGGGTGGCCGCCGGCGCCCTGCTCGCGCTGGGCTTCGGCATCGCCGTGGTGCTGCTGCGCGCCGAGCAGATCCTCGCCGGCCTGGCGACCATGGCCATCGGCCTCGGCGCCGCCGGGCTGCTCGGCCGCGACTATGTGCATCGCACCTTCGAAGGCGTGGCCAACGTCGACCTGGGCAGCCTCGCGCAGGTGCCGCTGCTCGGCCAGCTGCTGTTCGCCCAGGACCCGCTGGCCTACCTGGCCATCCTGCTCACCCTCGGCTGCTGGTGGCTGATCGCCCGCAGCCACTTCGGCCTGCGCCTGCGCGCGGTCGGCGAGGACCCGGCGACCGCCGATGTCGCCGGGGTCAACGTGCAGCTGCACCAGTTGTTCGCGGTGACCTGCTGCGGCGCCCTCGGCGGCCTCGGCGGCGCCTACCTGTCCGCGGTGGCGAGCAACGTCTGGGTCGAGAACATGGTCGCCGGGCGCGGCTGGATCGCCCTGGCGCTGGTCATCTTCGCCCGCTGGGACCCGCTGCGGGCGATCCTCGGTGCCTTTCTCTTCGGCGCGGTGGAGGCGCTGCTGCCACGCCTGCAGGCCAGCGGCTTCGACGCACCGGTGTACCTGATGGGCATGCTGCCCTACGCGCTGACCATCGTCGTGCTGGTGGCCGCCAGTTGCTCGCGGGCGCGGCGCAACGCCGAACCGGCGGCGCTCGGGCAGTCCTACATCCGGCAGGACCGTCGCTGATGAGCCTGACCGTCGCCGACGCCCTCGCCCTCCCCGGGCTGGAAAGCATGCACCTGCGCGCCGGCGCGGCAGGCCTCGACAATCCGGTGCGCTGGCCCTACGTGGCGGAGAACGAAGGCATCGCCGACTGGGTGATGGGCGGCGAGCTGATCTTCGTCACCGGCATCAACCACCCGCGCGACGAGGCCAACCTGCTGCAACTGGTGCGCGAAGCGCAGCAGCGGGTGGTCGCCGGAATGGTCATCCTCACCGGCGAGGAATTCATCCAGCAGATTCCCGAGGCGGTGATCGCCGAAGCCGAACGCCTCGGCGTGCCGCTGCTTGAGCAGCCCTACCAGTTGAAGATGGTGGTGGTGACCCAGGCCATCGGCACCGCGCTGGTCCAGGAACAACTGCTCGGGCGCTCCCGCCAGCACGTCCTGGAGCAGTTGCTGGAAGGCGATTACCAGTCCCTCGACGTGCTCACCCAGCGCGCCCAGACCCTGCAGCTGCCGCTGGCCGTGCCGCGCCAGGTGGCTCTGTTCAAGCTGGAAAACAGCGAGCGGCTGTTCGCCGGGGACGACCTGCAGGACGCCGAGCGCAGCCTTCAGGCCAGCCGCCAGCGCCTGCAGCGACGCCTGGAACAGGCCCTGAACGACCTCGGCGAGCCGCTCGCCCTGGTCTGCCAGGGTGAGCACTGGATCGCCCTGCTGCCCGCCGCCGACGCCCCGCGCGAGCAGCTCAACCGGCAACTGATGGCAGGCCTGCTCGACGAACTCAATCAAACCCTGGCGCCGCTGCGACTGTTCCTTGGCCTCAGCGCCGGCGGTCATGGCCCGTCCGGCTACGCCCTCGCCCTCGGCGAGGCGCGCCAGGCGCTGGTCGCCGCGCAATCCTTCCCGGAGCGTCTGGGGTTATGCTGCTTCAACGAACTCGGCGTGCTCGAACTGCTCGGCGCGATTCGCGACCGCAAGCTGCTCGACCGCTTCGTCGACACCACCCTTGGCGCGCTGATCGGCGACGACTCGCGCCATGAACCGGTGCTGATGCCGACGCTGGAGGCCTGGTTCCACGAGAACGGCAACCTGGCCCTGGCCGCGCAGCGCCTGGCCGTGCACCGCAACACCCTGAGCTACCGGATGCAGCGTATCGAAGCGCTCACCGGTCGCTCGTTCGACGACCCGCACCAGCGCCTGAACACCGCCGTCGCCCTGATGATCTGGCGGCTATCGTCTCCCCGAAATCCACGGAGTCCTGCATGAATATCGTCAACGCCCGCCTGCGCGGAAAAGACGGCCTGTACCGCATCGAGCTGAGCGGCGAACGCATCGCCGCGATCCAGGCCCAGGTCGGCAGCAGCGTCGCCAACCCCGGCGACCTCGACGCCGCCGGCAACCTGGTCACGGCGCCCTTCATCGAGCCGCACATCCACCTGGACGCCACCCTCACCGCCGGCGAGCCGGCCTGGAACATGAGCGGCACGCTGTTCGAGGGCATCGAGCGCTGGGCAGAGCGCAAGGCGCTGGTGACCCACGAGGACAGCAAGGCGCGGGCGAAGAAGACCATCGACATGCTCGTCGACCACGGCATCCAGCACGTGCGCACCCACGTCGACGTCACCGACCCGACCCTCGCCGCGCTCAAGGCGATGGTCGAGGTGCGCGAGGAAACCCGTCACCTGATCGACCTGCAGATCGTCGCCTTCCCGCAGGAAGGCATCGAGTCCTACGCCAGCGGTCGCACGCTGATGGAGGAGTCGCTGGTGATCGGCGCGGACGTGGTCGGCGGCATCCCGCACTTCGAGAACACCCGCGACCAGGGTGTAAGCTCGATCAAGTTCCTCATGGATCTGGCCGAGCGCAACGACTGCCTGGTGGACGTGCACTGCGACGAAACCGATGACCCGCATTCGCGCTTCCTCGAAGTGCTGGCCGAGGAAGCCCGCGTGCGCGGCATGGGCGAACGCGTCACCGCCAGCCATACCACGGCGATGGGTTCCTACGATAACGCCTACTGCTCCAAGCTGTTCCGCCTGCTGAAGATGTCCGGGATCAACTTCATCTCCTGCCCGACCGAGAGCATTCACCTGCAAGGCCGCTTCGACACCTATCCGAAGCGCCGCGGTCTGACGCGGGTAGCGGAAATCGACCGCGCCGGGATGAACGTCTGCTTCGCCCAGGATTCCATCGTCGACCCGTGGTATCCCCTGGGCAATGGCAACATCATGCGCATCCTCGAAGCCGGCCTGCACATCTGCCACATGCTCGGTTACGACGACCTGCAGCGCGGCCTCGACCTGATCACTGACAACAGTGCGCGCACCCTGAACCTGGGCGAGCGCTACGGCCTGGAAGCCGGTCGCCCGGCCAATCTGTTGATTCTTTCCGCGCCCAGCGACTATGAAATGCTCCGCAGCCAGGGCCACGCGCTGGTCTCGATCCGTCACGGCAAGGTGCTGATGCAACGCACCCCGGCGAAAATCGAGCGCATGGAGGGCTGACGGAACACGGGGAGGCACGACTCAGCGACCGATCACGGGGTAGGTTCGCTGACGAGGCAGAAATGCTTGGGGGAAATGCACGTCCAGCCAATCGATCGGGCCGGACGGAAAACGGCGGAAGACGTAAGGCCGAAGGCGGTAAGGATGACAAGCTCGGCGCTCACAAAATCGACAACGGCGATGCCCAAGCCACTTTTCTGCAGGCAAAAAAACGGGCGACCGAAGTCGCCCCAAGTGCCTTGCGTGCTCTTTAAAGAAGGATCAGTTTGCTTTTTGCTTCTTCGAGTCCTTCCAGATGAAAAGTCCGAAACTGGTGCAGAAAACGACACAGAGTCCGACGATAAGCAGACCTGCAATTACCACTTCATCTAGAAACATGGATGGCCTCCTGCGATGGGGCGTTATGCTTGGATGGGTCCAAGATAGTCATCCTCGACGCGGGCAAAATTGATTTGAATCAAGTGCGGGGAAAGCCAATCCGACGGCTTCCTGGGGGAATGACCTGAGTCAAGCATTGGCGGATTGATGGGCGACCGATGGCCGCGGATTGCGGGGGCTCTAGCGTTTTTTCGGCTTGTTCTTCGGCTTTTTCTTTTTCGCCAGGGGCATCGCCTGCTCGAAGGCCTGACGCATTTCATCCAGGCGCTTGTCGCGCAGGTCATGGATGCGCTTGTCACGCTCCGCGGCGAAGTCGATCAGCTTGTCGTCGTTCATGTTGACCTTCCCCGTAGTGCCTGTGCCGCCGACGCCATTTCGGTGCAATTTTCCAGCATTTTTATCGAGCTGTCTGCAATTGACCGCTCAATCCAGTCTTGAGGGCTGGGTGGCGCTACGCAGCCAGGAAAGTCGGGCGGAACCATTCAAGATGATCTCCATCCCGCCCCATATACAGGGAACGGTATACGCACAGACATGGAGTGAATGCGATTGCCGGTGAAGTGCCGGGCAGCGCCCGGGCACTTGACGGATCTAGAAGCCGATCGTGGCCGAAAGGATGTAGGTACGCGGTGTGGCGAGCGTCAAACCTGGCTCGCTATCGTCCGAAGCACCGGCCGAGATCCAGTCCCGCTCGTTCAGCAGGTTTTCGACAGTGCTGCGCAGGGTAATGGTCTTTCCATTCACCTTGAAGGCGTAGCGGGCGCCGATGTCATAGCGCGTCCAGGCGTCGATTTCCTTGGTGTTGGCCTGATCCAGATACTGCGAACTGCTGTAGATGCCACGGGCGGTGAGGGTTAGCCCCTGCAGCGCTGGCACGTCCCACTCGGCACCGAGGTTGGCGTTGTACCTGGGCGTAGCCGGGGCGCGGTTACCATCGTTGGCGCCGCCGTTGTTGGTATCTTCCAGGTTGCTGTCGATATACATCACACCGCCGAGCAGGCGGACGCCATCGATGGGCTCGCCGAACAGGCTCAACTCGATACCTTCGTTCACCCGCTTGCCACTCGGGCCGAAGGTACCCTTTACACCTGGAGCGGGCGCATCACCAGTCTCATAGGCAGGCTGCTTGATGCGAAATGCTGCAGCGGTAATGGCGAATTTACCCATGTCGTATTTGGCACCGGCCTCAAGCTGGCGGCTGATGAATGGGGGGAATATGTCGTCTTCGTTGCTGGCGGTCGAGGGAGCGATCTTGCCCTGGCTCAGGCCTTCCATGTAGTTGGCGTAAAGCGACAGCTGATCGGTAGCCTTGAACAGCACGCCAACCGACGGCGAGAGTTTCTCCTCGTCGTAGGACGTTTCGCCCTTGATGCCATTCTCCCAGTCGTCGACCTTCACCCGCTGCCAACGCGCGCCGAGAGTCAGGAGCATCCGATCCTCGAAAAAGCCCAGGGTGTCGGACAAGGCGACGCCGCTGAAGCGGTTCTCGGTGTAGATCTTCGCGTCAGTCCGGGTCCGCACGGTCGGTTCGGGCGTGGTGACCGGGTTGTAGAGATTGCCCGGGCGGTTGGCATAACGCCCACCACCGTTCTGGAAGTCCATCGAAAAATAGTCGGCAGCCAGATTCACCTCATGGCTCACTGTGCCGGTCCGGAACCATTTGCGCACACCGGCGTTGACCGTGCGTACGTCTTCGTCGCGGGTGAAGTCGCGGGGCTGGATGGTGAAGTCGCCCGCGGCATTGGTGATCGATACGTTGTGGCGCAGGAAGTCGTGGTTGCTCTTACGTGCCCCGACTGCGCCGTAAACCATCAGCGAGTCGTCGACATCGTACTCACCCCGTATAGCACCGAAGGTGTCGCGGGTCTGGGCTTTGGTCCAGGCCTGGGCATAGTTGTGGCGAACATCATCCGCGCTGGGCACGGGCGCATCGGCGCCTACCAGCACCCGCTCCTGGGGCGCATCGGTGTCGCGCTCGATATGGCCTACGTCCATCGACAGGCGCAGGCGCTCGTCGCGGAAGTCCAGGCCGAGCACGGCCATCTCGCGGTCGACCTTCTGGTGATGCCATTCGGTATCGCCGGATTGCCTGACGCCGTTGAAGCGGATGCCGAAGCGGTTGTCCTCGCCGAAGCGGCGGCCTGCGTCCAGCGCGCCGCCCACCTGGCTATCGGAGACATAGCTGGCGGTGAATTCGGTGATGGGCTTGTCGGTGGCGCGCTTAGGCACGATGTTGATGCCGCCGCCGACGCTACCGCGCGGCGATATGCCGTTGATCAGTTGGGTCGGGCCGCGAAGGATATCGATCCGGTCGGCCATCTCCATGTCGATGGAGTACGTCGGCAGGATGCCGTAGAGGCCGCCGTAGGACACATCGCTGTTGAACAGGCTGAAACCACGGATGGTGAATTGTTCAAAACGACCGCCCGCCGGATTGGTGGAACGTACCGCCGGATCGCTGGCGGTCAGATCGGCCAGGGTACGTGCCTGCTGATTCTTCACCGCTTCCGAGGTGTAGGTGGTCATGCTGAACGGCGTATCCATGAAGTCGCGCGAACCCAGCAAACCCTGCGAGCCGAGCCGGGCGACCTGGCCGCCGGCATAGGCCTGGCCGTCCGCCGAGCCACTGGCAGCGATGACCGAAGCAGGCGCCAGTTGCAGCGCAGCGCCTTCCGCGACCGGCGCGAGGGTGTAGGCCTGCTCGCCGACGGGCACCAACCGCAGGCCGGAGCCCAGCAGCAAGTGGGCGAAGCCCTCCTCGACGCCATACGGCCCGGAAAGGCCGGCCGTGGTGAGTCCACTGACCAGCGCCGTATCGACCGACAGGCTGACGCCAGCCTGCCCGGCAAAATGCGTCAGCGCGGGACCCAGGCTACCGGAAGGGACCTCATAACTACGCGGCGGCGGCGTATCTGCCCAACTGCTCGGGATGAATGGCGGGAGGGAACTCAGGGCCAGCAACAAGGCGAGATGCGACAGCGGGCTCGTACGAAAAGGCGGTGCAGCGGACATGGCAAGTCTCTCGTATTTTATTCACTTACCGGGAATGACCGGTGAGCTGAAAAAAAGGGACGGGCTTTACGCACTGTTCTTCTGCGTGAAGGCTTTGCGAGACCGCAGCGTGACCCAGTAACGGCTACGCATCTGCACCTCGACCGGCAGGCTGGCCGCCAGCAACGAGAGGATCTGGTCGGTGTCGTCGAGACGGAACGTGCCGGTGACGCGCAGGTTTTCGAGCTCGGGCTCCCAGCGCAACAGGCCGGCGCGATAACGGCTCAGTTCACGCAGAAAGTCACCCAGGGCCTGGTCCTGCGCCGTCAGTACGCCCTCGCGCCAACCGGGCGCGGAAACGTCGAAGACGCCAACCGGCCCTGCCCCGTTCAACGCCAGTCGGACCTGCTGACCGGCATGCAAATCCATCGACACGCCCCGCAACGGCTGCAACTGGACCGTGCCGCGGAGCACCGACACCTGGCAATCATTGGAGTTGAGCCGTACACAGACCGCGCTCCGCCCCACGAGGATGCGCCCATACGGCGCCTCGATGGCCAGTGCCGCGTTGCCCGGCACGCTCAGCGCAATTTCGCCACGCAGCAGCGTCACGACGCCGCTGCCCTGGTCCAGATTCACGGCACTGTCCGTGTTGAGTTGCAGCAGGCTACCTGCGGCCAGCGGTAGCTTACGGCGCTCGCCCGTGGAGGTGTGGAGGTCGGCGCGCCATACATCCAGCGGCAATTGCCGGCTCAGCAACCAGGCTGCAGGAACCACCGCGGCAATGCCCAAGGCTCGCTTGAGCAGCGCGCGACGCCCCTGCTCCGGTCGGTCCAGAGTGGACATCGCCAGCCCCGACGGCAGGCCGCAGAAGCGCTCGCGCAGCTGGCGAGCCTTCTGCCAGGCGCGCTCGTGGGTACGGGAACTGTCGCGCCAGCGCTGCAACTCGGGGTGGTCATCCTCGCGGGTGCCCGCCGACTCCAGCAGCGCCAACCACTGCGCCGCCTGGCGTATTGCCTCGCGATCCTCGTTCGAGGGCACCCGGCGCGTCACCAGTCCACCAGCAGACAATGCTCGTAGGCCTGAGCCATGTAGCGTTTGACGGTACGCTCCGAAACCTCCAGGCGTTCGGCAATATCGCGGTAGCCAAGGCCGTCCAGCTGACTCAATAGAAAGGCGCGGCGCACCTGGGCCTGCAGCCCATCGAGCAGCTCATCGAGCGCGTGCAACGTTTCCAGCAGCAGCCAGCGTTGTTCCGGAGACGGCACGCTGTCTTCCGGCATTTGCGCGAGGGCTTCGAGATAGGCGTGTTCCAGGCTGCGTCGAGCGTAGAAGTTGCTCAACAGGCGCTTGCCCACGGTAAGCAGATAAGCCCTGGGCTCGCGCATATCGGCGATTTTCTGGGAGCTGGAGAGCACCCGCAGAAAGGTATCCTGGCTGAGGTCCGCCGCATCCCACGCGTTGCCCATTCGCCGGCGCAGCCAGCTTTCCAGCCAGCCATGGTGGTCGCGGTACAAGGCATCAAGGGACCGCTCCGTCGACGTCACTGCTTCAGTCATCTCAAGGAACCCGGGCGACGGATATCAAATGAGACTGATTCTAATTACTGAATCGGACGAAAACCAAGCGCTTTTCGAAAGGTGCCGCCACCCATTGCGAACCGCCCCGCCCGGCGAAACCCATCGAATGGGCTCGCGGGTCGCTCCCGCTCATGCCGGCTCCGCAGAAAACGTCTGCGCCGTACTGCGCATCCAGGCTAACGATGCTGGGTTTGCAAGTAACGGAAGGTGAGATTGAGGCGGGGCGCGCAGGCCTTGCGTGTCTTCGCCACCTGGTGCTGCCAGTGGTGCTGCATCGGCCCGCCCATGACCAGCAGCGAGCCGTGACCGAGCGTCAGCGAATGTTCGATGCGGCTCTGCCCCTTGCGGCGCAGGTCGAAGCGTCGCGCGCCACCCAGGTTCAGCGCGGCGATCACGGGATCGCGCCCCAGGTAGCTCTCGTCATCGGCGTGCCAGCCCATGGAATCCTGGCCATCGCGGTAGTGGTTGATCAGCACGCCATTGAACGCCTGCCCCGCGGCGTCTTCGACGCGCCGGCGGATCTGCGAGAGCAACGGTGTCCAGCTCGACGCGCGATGGGTCAGCCCGGAATAGCTGAGGTGAACGCCGGGATCGGCATACCAGGCGACCAGACGCGGAACCGGCAGGCGCCGGCCATGCACCTGCACGATCGGTTGTTCCCAGGGCGTATCGCGCATCAGCGCCTGCAGCCAGGCATCGGCGGTTTCGGCGTCCAACCAGTCCGGCAGGTAACGCAGATCGGCGTCGGCCAGTTGCAGCGGGATGTCGGCGAACAGGTCCACGTCGCTCAGACCTCGACATCCACCCACAGCCCCTGGCGCGGCAGGGCTTCCACCGCCTCGGCATCGGCTTCGTCGACGTTGCCCTCCGCCAGCTCGGCGGCGCTGTAGGCACGGCGGCGCTGACGCCGGCGCTGCTCCTCGCGCAGCAGCTCCTCGGCTTCCTGCGGGTGGCGCCTGTCCAGCGCCACCGCATCCCCGGCGGAGGTCTGCTGCACCGGTGCGACGGCGGGAACCACGGGACGTTGCACCACCGGGTCCGGCTGGGTGGCGACCGGCAACATGGTTGGGGTTATCGGCGATAGCATCTTCAATCCCTCCTTGCGATGTCTGTCGGCGCGCGGCCGGCTACCTTTAGCCAGGCGGCTGTCCTTTCGTCGTTGCAACGCGTTTGCAGCACCTTCGACTGTGCCTGAATCGGCAAGTGCCGTCGCCCTGCGCCGGTCCTTCCGTTAAGATAACCGGCTTTTTCGAAGCGATTTCTCAGACGGAGAGCGGCATGGCGCAGCAGTATCAACCGGGGCAACGCTGGATCAGCGACAGCGAAGCAGAGCTGGGACTCGGCACGGTCATCTCCCAGGACGGTCGCCTGCTCACCGTGGTCTACCCGGCCACCGGCGACACTCGCCAGTATGCCCTGCGCAGCGCGCCGCTCACGCGCGTGCGCTTCGCCCCCGGCGACGAAATCACCCACTTCGAAGGCTGGAAGCTGACCGTGCGCGAAGTCGAGACCGTCGATGGCCTGCTGGTCTATCACGGGCTCGACGAGCAGAACCAGACGCAGACGCTGCCGGAAACCCAGCTGTCCAACTTCATCCAGTTCCGCCTGGCCAGCGACCGCCTGTTCGCCGGGCAGATCGACCCGCTGAACTGGTTCGCCCTGCGTTACCACACCCTCGAACACCAGAGCCGCGTGCTGCAATCCTCGCTGTGGGGCCTGGGCGGCGCACGTGCGCAACCGATCGCTCACCAGTTGCACATAGCCCGCGAAGTCGCCGACCGCATCGCTCCGCGCGTCCTGCTGGCCGACGAAGTGGGTCTGGGCAAGACCATCGAGGCCGGCCTGGTGATCCATCGCCAGCTGCTTACCGGGCGCGCCAACCGCGTGCTGATCCTGGTGCCGGAAAACCTCCAGCATCAGTGGCTGGTGGAAATGCGCCGGCGCTTCAACTTGCAGGTGGCGCTGTTCGACGGCGAGCGCTTCGCCGAGAGCGATGCCAGCAACCCGTTCGAGGACACCCAGCTCGCCCTGGTTTCGCTGGAATGGCTGGTGCGAAGCGAGAAGGCTCAGGACGCCGCGTTCGCCGCCGGATGGGACCTGATGGTGGTCGACGAGGCGCACCACCTGGTCTGGCATCCGGAGAAGGCCAGCCCCGAGTACGCGCTGGTCGAACAACTGGCGGAAGTGATTCCCGGCGTGCTGCTGCTCACCGCGACACCGGAGCAGCTTGGCCAGGACAGCCATTTCGCACGCCTGCGCCTGCTCGACCCGAACCGTTTCCACGACCTGGAAGCGTTCCGCGCCGAGAGCGCCAACTACCGGCTGATCGCCGAGGCGGTGCAGGAGCTGCTGGAGAACGGCCGTCTTTCGCCGGCCGCGCAAGCCACCATCGGCGGTTTCCTCGGCGCCGAGGGCGAAGCGCTGATCGCCGCTATCAGCGACGGCGACATCGACGCCAGCGGCCGCCTGGTCCGCGAGCTGCTCGACCGCCACGGCACCGGCCGCGTGCTGTTCCGCAACACCCGCGCCGCGGTCCAGGGCTTCCCCGAGCGCCAGCTGCATCCGTATCCGCTGCCCAATCCGGACCTGTACATGGAGCTGCCGCTGGGCGAACAGGCCGAGCTGTATCCCGAACTCAGCTACCAGGCGCAGCCGGATGCCGGCGAAGAGCGCTGGTGGCGCTTCGACCCGCGCATCGAGTGGCTGATCGACACCCTGAAGATGCTGAAGAAATTCAAGGTGCTGGTGATCTGCGCCCACGCCGAGACCGCGCTCGACCTGGAGGACGCCCTGCGCGTGCGCTCCGGCATTCCGGCCACGGTGTTCCACGAAGGCATGAACATCCTCGAACGCGACCGCGCCGCCGCCTATTTCGCCGACGAGGAATTCGGCGCGCAGGTGCTGATCTGCTCGGAAATCGGCAGCGAGGGCCGCAACTTCCAGTTCAGCCATCACCTGGTGCTGTTCGACCTGCCGGCGCACCCGGACCTGCTCGAACAGCGCATCGGCCGCCTCGACCGGATCGGCCAGAAGCACGTCATCCAGCTGCACGTTCCCTACCTGGAAAACAGCGCCCAGGAGCGCCTGTTCCAGTGGTACCACCAGGCGCTGAACGCCTTCCTCGCCACCTGCCCCACCGGCAACGCCCTGCAGCACCAGTTCGGCCCGCGCCTGCTGCCGCTGCTCGAAGGCGGCGACGATGGGGAGTGGCAGGCGCTGGTGGATGACGCACGCGCCGAGCGCGAGCGCCTGGAAGGCGAACTGCATTCAGGCCGCGACCGCCTGCTGGAGCTGAACTCCGGCGGTGCCGGCGAAGGTGTGGCGCTGGTCGAGGCGATCGAGGAGCAGGACGACCAGTACACCCTGCCGATCTACATGGAAGAGCTGTTCGACGCCTTCGGCATCGACAGCGAGGACCACTCCGAGAACGCCCTCGTGCTGCGTCCCAGCGAGAAAATGCTGGACGCCAGCTTCCCACTCGGCGACGACGAGGCGGTCACCGTGACCTACGACCGCAACCAGGCGCTGGCCCGCGAGGACATGCAGTTCCTCACCTGGGAACACCCCATGGTGCAGGGCGGCATGGACCTGGTGCTGGCCGGCTCGATGGGCAACACCGCGGTGGCGCTGATCAAGAACAAGGCGCTGAAACCCGGCACCGTGCTGCTCGAACTGCTGTTCGTCAGCGAAGTGGTGGCGCCCCGTGCGCTGCAGCTCGGGCGCTTCCTGCCGCCGGTGGCGCTGCGCTGCCTGCTCGACGGCAATGGCAATGACCTGGCCTCCAAGGTCGCCTTCGAGACCCTCAACGATCAGCTCGAAAGCGTGCCGCGGGCCAGCGCCAACAAGTTCATCCAGGCCCAGCGCGACGTGCTCGGCCCGCAGATCAACGCCGCCGAGGCGAAGGTCAGCCCGCGCCACGTCGAACGCGTCGAACAGGCCAAGCACCGCCTGATGGCCGAGCTGGACGAGGAGCTGGCGCGCATGGTGGCGCTGCAGGCGGTCAACCCGAGCGTGCGCGACAGCGAGATCGATGCGCTGCGCCACCAGCGCGAGGAAGGCCTGGCCTGCCTCGACAAGGCCGCGCTGCGCCTGGAGGCGATCCGCGTGCTGGTTGCCGGCTGAGGCGCCGCCCCCCGGAAACGAAAAAGGCCCGCAGATGCGGGCCTTTTTTGTTGAGCCGATCAGGCCGCCGGGGCGGCGGCCACCAGCCCGGCCTGCATCGCACGCGAGTCGCGGGCGAAGCTGCGCATCGCCTGGAGCAGGCAGAGCATGGTGACGAACAGCGCCGAGGGGATCAGGTACATGGCGTTGTGCAGACCGACCGCCTTGAACGCCTCGCTCATCTGGCTGGCGCCGGCGGCGTGCATCGCGGCCTGGGCGAAGTAGTCGGAGAGGACGCCGACGACCAATGGGCCGAGGCCGCCGCCGAGCAGGTACAGGCCGGCGAAGAACAGCGCCATCGCGGTGGCGCGCAGGCGCGGCTCGATGACATCCTGGATCGCCGTATAGACGCAGGTGTAGAAGTTGTAGGAGAACAGCCAGCCGATGCTGTAGACGGTGATGAACAGGCCGATCTCTATACGCCCGGAGAACAGTGCGAAACCGGTCGCCACTGCCGCCACCAGCATACTCGCCGCAGCGAACATCAGCCGCCCGCGCTCGGATTTCTGGTGGAACCGGTCGGCCACCCAGCCACCCAGCGTCAGGCCGACCAGGCCGGTCACGCCGACGATCACCCCGGTCGCCACTGCCGCCTGCTGCAACGGCAGCAGGAAGTAGCGCATCAGCATCGGCACCATGAACGAGTTGCAGGCGTAGGTGGCGAAGTTGAACGCCAGGCCGGCCAGCGTCAGCCACCAGAAGGTACGGATCACCAGCACCTTGCGCAGCGGTTTCTCCACCGGCGCGGCATCCACCTTGACCGTCTCCGCCGCGCCGCGGGCCGGCTCCTTGATCAGGAACATGAACGCCGCCAGCAGCAGGCCGGGCACGGCGGCGATGAAGAACGGCGCGCGCCAGCTGTCGAACGCCTCGACCATCGCACCGATGGTGAAGAACGCCAGCAGCAGGCCCAGCGGCAGGCCGAGCATGAAGATGCCCATGGCGCGGGCGCGCCTGTGCGCGGGGAACAGGTCGCCGATCAGCGAGTTGGCGGCCGGCGCGTAGCTGGCCTCGCCGATCCCGATGCCCATGCGGATCAGCAGGAAGCTCCAGAAATTCCAGGCCAGGCCGTTGATCGCGGTAAGACCGCTCCAGACCGCCAGGCCCCAGCCCATGATCTTGCGCCTCGCGCCGGTGTCGGCCATGCGCCCCAGCGGCACGCCGGCGATGGCATAGACGAGGGTGAAGGCGGTGCCGATCAGGCCCAGCTGGAGGTCGCTGAGGCCCCACTCGTGGCGGATCGGCTCGATGATGATCGCCGGGATGGTGCGATCGAAGAAGTTGAACAGGTTGGCGAGGAACAGCAGGAACAGGATGCGCCAGGCATTCGCCGCTTGCGTGGAGGGCTGCATGGGTCGGTCTCTCTTGTTGTTATAACTTCCCTGGTCATACCGCGGCCCAGGCGCCTGACTGCAATCTAAGACGGCAGGCCCCGGGTGTCTGCGACCATTCGCGGGTGTTATGTCAGCAAATGCGACAGCCTTGCAGTTGCTGCGATATAACGACGATTCTCTGGCGTCGTTTATTTGAACAAAGAAACCGCCACACGCTCTAACGGCAAGCGTCCCCGCCTGGAGTCCCGATCAACATGGAATCGCCCGGTCTAGCAGCCCTGTTCAACCTGCCCAGGGAGGGAATGGTCGCGCTGCACTGCATGCACAATGGCTGGCTGGTGATGCTCGCCTTCGTCGTCGCCACGGCGGCGGGATTCACCACCCTGGGCATCACCGAACGCATGGTGCATGCGCGGCGGCGCCGCGGCCGCCTGACCTGGGGCGTACTGGGCGCGCTGTGCATGGCCGGCGGCATCTGGTCGCTGCATTTTCTCTGCATGCTGGCGTTCCGCGCGCCGATTCCGATCCACTACACGCTGCCGGCGACGCTCGCTTCGCTGATCATCGCGCTGATCACCGCGGCGCTGACGATGTTCACCCTGAACAAACCGGCATTGCCGCTGCGGCGTTACGTGGTGTCGGCGGTCTGCATCGGCCTGGGCATCTCCGCCATGCACTACAGCGGCATGCTGTCGATCGTCTCCCCGGCCAGCCAGCATTACGACCGGCACCTCTTCGTCCTTTCGCTGATACTGGCCGTCGCCGCCAGCCTGGTCATCCTGCTGCTGGCCATGCACTTCCGCCGACGCACCACGTCACGCCAGCGCCTGCTCAAGCTCGGTGCGAGTGCGCTGGTGGCGCTGGCGATCCTTTCCATGCACTTCACCGGGATGCACGCGATGACGCTGGCGGTGCCGGAAGGCACGCCGCTCCAGTTGCAGCCCGCCAACGACACCCTGCAGCTCGGCCTCAGCATCGGCTTGGTCACACTGATGATCATCGTCATCAGCCTCGGCGCGGCCTGGACCAATCGCAAGCTGCAAAGCAAGGAGCGCGACCTGCGCCGGGTCAACGCGCTGCTGCGCAAGCTCGACCAGGCCCAGGCGTCGCTGAAGAAGGCGGCGCACCACGATGCGCTGACCAACCTGCTCAACCGTCGCGGCTTCAATGCGCTGTTCGCCGAGAAGCTCGAAGAGCACTCCGAACAACGCCGCGACATGGCGGTGATGTTTCTCGACATCGACCACTTCAAGCGGATCAACGACAGCCTCGGGCACGACGCCGGCGACGAGCTGCTGCAGGTGATCGCCCAGCGCATCCGCAGCGCGGTGCGCGAGGGCGACGCCATCGCCCGCTTCGGCGGCGACGAGTTCTGCATCCTCGCCAGCCTCGAGCAGCAGGACGACGCGCGCCTGCTGGCGCAGCGGGTGATGCAGACCATGAAGGAGCCGATCGCCCTCGCCGGGCGCAGCATGGTGATGACCACCAGCATCGGCATCAGCCTGTTCCCGCAGGACGGCGAGGCCTGCGACGAGCTGCTCAAGCACGCGGACATGGCGCTCTACCAATCCAAGGGCAGCGGGCGCAACCACTTCACCTTCTTCAGCGAACGGCTGCGCAGCAAGGCGTCGTTCGAGCTGGAACTGGAGGAGGACCTGCGCAAGGCGCTGGCGCGCGACGAGGGGCTGCAGCTGTTCTACCAGCCGATCGTCGACCTGCGCAGCGGCCGCACCACCAAGCTCGAAGCCCTGGTGCGCTGGCAGCATCCGCAGCACGGCATGCTCTCGCCGGACCGCTTCATCGGCATCGCCGAGGCCAACGGTTTCATCACCGAACTGGATGGCTGGGTGCTGCGCCGCGCCTGCCACGACGTCGCCAGGTTGCAGGCGCGCGGTCATCCGCCGCTGATCGTCACGGTGAACTGCTCGGCGCTGAACCTCGCCCAGGAACAGCTCCCCGACGAGGTCGACCAGGCCTTGCGCCAGTCCGGGTTGCAGCCGCAGATGCTGGAACTGGAGGTGACCGAAAACGCGCTGATGAGCAACATCAACCGGGCGATCTCGCTGCTCCAGGAGATCCGCCAGCTCGGCGTGTCCCTGGCGATCGACGACTTCGGCACCGGCTATTCGTCGCTCGCCTACCTCAAGCGCCTGCCGATCAACACGGTGAAGATCGACCGCTCGTTCATCCAGGACCTGGCGGCGACCGAAGAGGACCGGCAGATCATCCAGGCGATCCTGGCGATGGCCCACGCATTGCGCCTGCAGGTGGTCGCCGAGGGCGTCGAGACGCAGGAGCAGGTGAGCTTCCTGCGCGACCAGGGCTGCGATTTCATGCAGGGTTTTCTGTTCTGCCGGCCGCTGCCGATGGCGCAACTGGAGAGTTTCCTCGCCGAACGGCCGGAGTTGCCGCTGCCGTTATCCGGGCAGATCAGCCTGGTCTGAGCGCCAGCGCGGCAGCCAGCCGAGCGAATCCACGGTTGCCCCGCCCGGCCGGTATTCCGCCGCCAGCCAGCCGCGGTAGCCGCTGCGACGCAGCGCCTGCAACGCCGAAGCGAAATCCAGCGTGCCGCTGCCAGGCTCGTGGCGGCCGGGGCAATCGGCGAACTGCACATGGCCGATACGCTCGCCGAGCGCCTCTATCCCGGCGGCCGGGTCGAGACCCTGGCGCGCCATGTGATAGAGATCGAACTGCGCGCGGAAATTCTCGTGCGCCACCGCCTCGAGCAGCGCCTGCAGGTGCTCCGGGGTGTTGATCAGGAAGCCGGGCATGTCCAGCGGGTTGATCGCCTCGGCGAGCACACCGATGCCCAGTTCGGCGAACGCCTCGGCGGTGCGGCGCAGGTTCGCTGTCAGCATCTGCAACGCCACCTCGCGGGGAACGCCCTCGGCCAGGCGCCCGGCCAGCACGTTCACCCAGCGCGGGCGCAGCACCCGAGCGTAGTCCAGCGCCAGCCGCAGGGCCTCGTCGAACCCGGCCTGGCGCTGCGGCAGGGCGGCCAGCCCCGGGCCGCCCTGCATCAGGTCGCCGGCCGGCAGGTTGAACAGCAGCAGCGGCAGGCCGACAGCGTCGAGGGCACCCTTGAAATCCTGGGCCGACACCTCGTAGGGAAACTGCACCTCGACGCCGTCGAAACCCGCCGCGGCGGCGGCCTCGATGCGCTCCAGCAGCGGCAATTCGGTGAACAGCAGGGACAGGTTCGCGGCGATTTTCATGCCTCCAACTCCCGGTAGTGCTCGATCAGGGTGGCCAGATCGCGCCCCAGGTAACCGTGGCCGCCGTGCAGGCGCATCAATTGCGCGCCGAGGCCGCTCATGGGCGTCGCCGAGCCCTGCTCCCGGGACAGTTTCACCGCCGCATCGAGGTCCTTGAGCAGGGTGCGCACGTGCCAGCGGATCGGCTCGAAGCGCCGCTCGGCCATCTGCGGGGCGAGAATCTGCAGCGGTTTCGAGTCGGCGAAACCGCCGGCCAGTGCGGGCGCCAGCAGCGCGGCATCGACGCCCGAGCGCTCGGCCAGGGCCACCACTTCGGCGATCACCAGGGCGTTGCAGGCGACGATCATCTGGTTGCAGACCTTGGTCACCTGCCCGGCGCCGACGTCGCCCATATGGGTCAGGCGCTGGCCGAGGTGCGCCAGGATCGGCCGCAGCCGCTCGATGTCCGCCGCCTCGCCGCCGGCCATGATCGTCAGGCTGCCGGCCTCGGCGCCCAGGGTGCCGCCGGAAACCGGCGCATCGACCCAGCGCATGCCGGTGCGCGAGGCCAGTTCGGCGGCCATCTGCCGGGTCTCGGCCGGATCGAGGCTGGAAAAATCCACCAGCAGTTGGCCGGGCCGCGCGCCCTCGACGATACCGCCGGCGCCGAACACCACGTCGCGCACCGCCGCGGTATCGCTCAGGCAGAGCATCACGACATCGCCATCGGCACAGAGCGCGGCGGGGCCGTCGACGACAATCGCGCCGGCCGCGGCCAGGGCTTCGGTCTTGTCCGGGCTGCGGTTCCATACCCGCAGCAGATAGCCGGCCGCCAGCAGGCGGCGACTCATGGGCTGGCCCATCAGGCCTGTGCCGGCGAAGGCGAGCTTCGGCAACGCGCTCATCTAAAGGTGCTCCTGCAAGCGTCGGACGTCAGCCCCGGTGGTCCGGGCTGGCGCCGCTCAAAGACCGTCCTGGCCGAGGTGATCGAGGTTCATCGGCTCGCCGGGCTTGAGATCGAGCAGCCGGCGGATGTCGGCGAACATCGCGTCGAAATCCTTGTGATCGACGAACACGCTACCGAAATGCGGATGCCTGCCATGCTGCTCGGCGATCCGGCTGATCTTGGTGGCGAAATTGAAGGCGTCGTCGCGGTGAAGCTCGAAGGTCTCCTCGAAGGCCTTGCCGTCCACGTCGCCCTTCATGAGCATGTGCAGCATCTGCCCTTCCTGCGCGTCACTGCGTACCTCGTAGTGCACGTCGATGGAGAACTCCTGCCCGTCCGGCATACCCGGGAAGCTGAGGTGGTGCAGATGCAGATGGCCCGATTCGAACATGTGGTGCTCCCGTAAGGCATAAAGGATCGGACTGTCTGCCCGTGGATAGTTTCAGTGCCTGGCACCCTGCCCGAGGTCGCGCTCCTGCACCAGCACCCAGGGCGCCACCACCACCGCCCAGAGCGGTGGATCGCGGGCGACCAGGTCTTCGGCGAGGGCGTCCTCGATCCTGCCCAGCGCACCGCCTCGCATCCATGCACCGACCTTTTCGCCGTCGTCCTCGGCAACGGCCTGGGCGACTGCCACCAGGTCCAGCGCGGGCGCGACCCAGAGCAGCGCGCCACGGGCGAAAAAGGGCTGCAGCTCGGCCCAGCCGATTGCTGCGGTTTCGCCGAGAAGCTTGGCGTAGAGCGTTTCGTCGGAGCCGGTCATGGACTCACCTGTGGCTGTCGCGGAGACGAATGATAATGCCCAGGGCGCAGCGCGCCAAACCGTCGCGGTCGGCGCTCGATGAGCCGCGCGGCCTGCGCAACGGCGTGCCCCGGCCGCGCCCCGCTCCCGATGTTCCGGTCAGATATATGCAAACAGCATGCGAGACGAGGAATTTGCGACGGAATTTTGTACACTTGTTGCGTTTAGGCGACACCCCTCCGTTCCGCTTGGCGCCCTGGCTTTCAAGCCGTCGACGCCCGCCTTACACTGTACCGGTACAGTTGTACGGGCACGACCCGGAGGGTCTACCGTTCGGTTCCACGGCCTGCCGCGCAGAGCCGACACAACCAAAACACCAGAGAGTGGAGCACCAATGAACAAGGCTACCAAGCAGCTTTCCAAACTGTTCGCCGCCATGGCCCTGGCCGGCGTTGCCAGCTATTCCGTTGCCGCCGACACCATCAAGATCGCCCTCGCCGGTCCGGTGACCGGTCCGGTCGCCCAGTACGGCGACATGCAGTTCATCGGCGCCAAGATGGCGATCGAGCAGATCAACAAGGCCGGCGGCGTCAACGGCGAGCAACTCGAAGGCGTGGTCTACGACGACGCCTGCGACCCGAAACAAGCGGTCGCCGTGGCCAACAAGATCGTCAACGACAACGTGAAATTCGTCGTCGGCCACCTGTGCTCCAGCTCCACCCAGCCGGCTTCGGACATCTACGAAGACGAAGGCATCATGATGGTCACCCCGGCCGCCACCAGCCCGGAAATCACCGCGCGTGGCTACAAGCTGATCTTCCGCACCATCGGTCTGGACAGCCTGCAGGGCCCGACCGCCGGCGCCTTCATCGCCGACCACGTCAAGCCGAAAGTGGTTGCCGTGATCCATGACAAGCAGCAATACGGCGAAGGCATCGCCACCGCCGTCAAGCAAACCCTGGAAGCCAAGGGCGTCAAGGTCGCGATGTTCGAAGGCATCAACTCCGGCGACAAGGACTTCTCCTCGCTGATCGCCAAGCTGAAGCAGGCCAATGTCGACTTCGTTTACTACGGCGGCTACCACCCGGAACTTGGCCTGCTGCTGCGTCAGACCAGTGAAAAAGGCCTGAAGGTCAAGTTCATGGGTCCGGAAGGCGTGGGCAACAAGGAAATCTCGGCGATCGCCGGCCCGGCTTCCGAAGGCCTGCTGGTCACCCTGCCGAAATCCTTCGACCAGGATCCGAAGAACCAGGCGCTGGTCGAGGCCTTCAAGGCGAAGAACCAGGACCCGACCGGTCCGTTCGTGTTCCCGGCCTACGCCGCCGTCCAGGTGATCGCCGACGGCATCAAGAAAGCCGGCAGCACCGACACCGACAAGGTCGCCGCCGCGCTGCGCGCCAACAGCTTCGACACCCCGACCGGCAGCCTCGGCTTCGACGACAAGGGCGACCTGAAGGACTTCAGCTTCGTGGTCTACGAATGGCACCAGGACGGTACCAAGACCGAAGCCAAGTAAGCGTCACGTTTGAAACCCAAAGCCCACTGCGTTCGCGCAGTGGGCTTTGTCTATCCGCATGTTCCGGACATCCACGCGTCACGAGCGCCGCAGTACGGGATGTTCCAGGAGTCAGGTAATGCCCGAGCTCTACCACTACCTTCAGCAGCTGGTTAACGGTCTCACCGTTGGCAGCACCTATGCCCTGATCGCCATCGGCTACACCATGGTCTACGGCATCATCGGCATGATCAACTTCGCCCACGGCGAGGTGTACATGATCGGTTCCTACGTGGCGTTCATGGCCATCGCCGGCCTCGCCATGTTCGGCATCCACAGCCTGCCCATCGTGATGATCGCGGCCTTCGCCGCCAGCGTCATCGTCACCAGTGCGTATGGCTACAGCATCGAACGGGTCGCCTACCGGCCGCTGCGCGGCAGCAACCGGCTGATCCCGCTGATCTCGGCGATCGGCATGTCGATCTTCCTGCAGAACGAGGTCCTGCTGACCCAGGACTCGAAGGACAAGGCGATCCCCAACCTGATCCCCGGCAACCTGGTGCTCGGCGACAACGGCGTGACGATCTCCTACATGCAGATCCTGATCTTCGTCGTCACCACCCTGACCATGCTCGGGCTGACGCTGTTCATCTCGCGTTCGCGCCTCGGCCGCGCCTGCCGCGCCTGCGCCGAAGACATCAAGATGGCCAACCTGCTGGGCATCAACACCAACAACATCATCGCCCTGACCTTCGTCATCGGCGCCGCCCTGGCGGCGGTCGCGGCGGTGCTGCTGGGCCTGCAATACGGCGTGATCAACCCGCACCTGGGCTTCCTCGCCGGGATCAAGGCGTTCACCGCCGCGGTGCTCGGCGGTATCGGCAGCATCCCCGGCGCCATGCTCGGCGGGCTGGTGCTAGGCGTCGCCGAAGCCTTCGGCGCCGACCTGTTCGGCGATCAGTATAAGGACGTCGTCGCGTTCAGCCTGCTGGTTCTCGTTCTGTTGTTCCGGCCGACCGGCATCCTGGGCCGCCCGGAGGTTGAAAAAGTATGACCGCACACAAACTCAAGACCGCGTTCTTCAGCGCCCTGCTGGTGATCGCCGTGGCCTACCCGGTGCTCGGCCTCAAGCTGACCACCGTGGGCATCGGCCTGCAGGTGCACGGCGCCAGCGCCACCACCCTGTGGATCATCGCCGGCTGCGCCGTGGCGATGTTCGTCTGGCAGCTGTTCCGCCATCACCTGGCCGCCGGCTGGGCCGCCAGCCCGAACCTGCCGAGCGTACCGGCCGGTGCCGGCAACTTCCTCACCCTGCCGTCGACACAGCGCTGGATCATCCTGGCGCTGGTCATGCTCGCGCTGGTCTGGCCGTTCTTCGGCTCGCGCGGCGCGGTGGACATCGCCACGCTGATCCTGATCTACGTGATGCTCGGCCTCGGCCTGAACATCGTCGTCGGCCTCGCCGGCCTCCTCGACCTCGGCTACGTGGGCTTCTACGCCGTCGGCGCGTACAGCTACGCGCTGCTGTCGAGCTACTACGGCTTCGGCTTCTGGACCTGCCTGCCGATCGCCGGGGCGATGGCCGCGCTGTTCGGCTTCCTGCTCGGTTTCCCGGTGCTGCGCCTGCGTGGCGACTACCTGGCGATCGTGACCCTGGGTTTCGGCGAGATCATCCGCATCCTGCTGCGCAACCTGACCAGCATCACCGGTGGCCCCAACGGCATCAGCAACATCGAGAAGCCGACGCTGTTCGGCCTCTCCTTCGAGCGCAAGGCCGCCGAGGGCATGCAGACCTTCCACGAGTATTTCGGCCTGGCCTACAACTCGATCAACAAGGTGATCTTCCTCTACCTGATCGCCCTGCTGCTGGTGCTGCTGACCCTGTTCGTGATCAACCGCCTGCTGCGCATGCCGATCGGCCGCGCCTGGGAGGCACTGCGCGAGGACGAGATCGCCTGCCGCGCGCTGGGCCTGAACCCCACCGCGATCAAGCTCTCGGCGTTCACCCTCGGCGCCTGCTTCGCCGGTTTCGCCGGCAGCTTCTTCGCCGCCCGCCAGGGCTTGGTGACGCCGGAATCCTTCACCTTCATCGAGTCGGCGATCATCCTCGCCATCGTCGTGCTCGGCGGCATGGGTTCGCAGCTGGGGGTGATCCTTGCCGCCATCGTGATGATCCTGCTGCCCGAGCTGATGCGTGAGTTCAGCGAGTACCGCATGCTGATGTTCGGCGCCCTGATGGTGCTGATGATGATCTGGCGTCCGCAGGGCCTGCTGCCCATGCAGCGTCCCCACCTGGAGTTGAAACGATGAGCCAGCCGATTCTTGAAGTGAGCGGGCTGTCCATGCGTTTCGGCGGCCTGCTGGCCGTCAACGGGGTGAACCTGCGCGTCGAGGAAAAACAGGTGGTCTCGATGATCGGCCCGAACGGCGCCGGCAAGACCACCGTGTTCAACTGCCTTACCGGTTTCTACAAGCCGACTTCCGGCAGCATCCGCCTCGCCGGCGAGCAGATCGAAGGCCTGCCGGGCCATCACATCGCGCGCAAGGGCGTGGTGCGGACCTTCCAGAACGTGCGCCTGTTCAAGGACATGACCGCGGTGGAAAACCTGCTGGTGGCGCAGCATCGCCACCTCAACACCAACTTCCTCGCCGGCCTGCTGAAGACGCCGGGCTACCGCCGCAGCGAGCGCGAGGCGATGGATTTCGCCGCGCACTGGCTGGAACGGGTCAACCTGACCGACGTCGCCAACCGCCCGGCGGGCACCCTCGCCTACGGCCAGCAGCGCCGCCTGGAAATCGCCCGCTGCATGATGACGCGCCCGCGCATCCTGATGCTCGACGAGCCGGCCGCCGGCCTCAACCCGCGGGAAACCGAAGACCTCAAACAGCTGATCGGCGTGCTGCGCGACGAGCACAACGTCACCGTGCTGCTGATCGAGCACGACATGCACCTGGTGATGAGCATTTCCGACCACATCTTCGTGATCAACCAGGGCACGCCCCTGGCCGACGGCACGCCGGCGCAGGTCCGCGACAACCCGGACGTGATCAAAGCCTATCTGGGGGAGGCGTAATCCAATGCTGTATTTCGATAACGTGTCCACCTTCTACGGCAAGATCCAGGCGCTGCACGGCGTCAGCGTGGAAGTCCGCAAGGGCGAGATCGTCACCCTGATCGGGGCCAACGGCGCCGGCAAATCCACCCTGCTGATGACCCTCTGCGGCACGCCGCAGGCCACCAGCGGCAGCATTCGCTACGAAGGCGAGGAACTGGTCGGCCTGGAAACCCCTCAGATCATGCGCAAGAGCATCGCCGTGGTGCCGGAAGGTCGCCGCGTGTTCGCCCGCCTGACCGTCGAGGAAAACCTCGCCATGGGCGGTTTCTTCGGCAGCAAGGCGGACAACCAGCAGCAGCTGGACAAGGTGCTGCACCTGTTCCCGCGGCTCAAGGAACGCCTGGCGCAGCGCGCCGGCACCATGTCCGGCGGCGAGCAGCAGATGCTCGCCATCGGCCGTGCGCTGATGAGCAAGCCCAAGCTGCTGCTGCTCGACGAACCGTCGCTGGGCCTGGCGCCGATCATCATCCAGCAGATCTTCGACATCATCGAACAGCTGCGCGAGGACGGCGTGACCGTGTTCCTCGTCGAGCAGAACGCCAACCAGGCGCTCAAGCTCGCCGACCGCGGCTACGTGCTGGAGAACGGCCGGATCGTCATGCAGGGCAGCGGGCAGGAACTGCTGCACGACCCGAAGGTGCGCGACGCCTACCTCGGCGGCTGATCCTTGGCACCGCGAAAAGCCGCCCTCCGGGGCGGTTTTTTCTTTCCTGCCCTAACAGCATCCCTGGCGCAGCTCGCGCGCCACCGCCCCGATGTCGACGCAGATATCGCGCTCGCGCGCCGGCTCCAGGCGATCAACCGGAACCGACGTGCTCACCGCCAGGCGCTTGCCGGTGGGCGTCTCGCCGACGAACACGGCGAAACACACCAGCCCGCTGGTGACCTCTTCCCGTTCCACCGCCAATCCGCTGCGGCGCACCTGCTGTAGCTGGCTCAACAAGGCATCCCGCCGCGTGATGGTCCGCTCGGTGACCGGCGCGAGCGTCTCCGGCAACAGGCGGATCAGCTCCTCATCGGGCAACTGCGCCAGCAACGCCTTGCCCAGTGCACAGGCGTGGGCGGAAAGCCGCGAGCCTAGGTCAGAGACCAGCCGCACCGGTCGCGAGGCGTCCTCGCGGGCGATGTAGACCACTTCCGCGCCGTCCAGGACGGCCAGTTGTACCACCTCCTGCTGGCGCTCGACGAACTGCAGCGCGGCGCGGCGGAAGGTCGCCTGCAGGCTGTCATGACGCAGGTAGCTGGCGCCCATGGAATACAGGCCGATGCCGATCAGGAAGCCGTCGCTCTTCTTCTCGATCCAGCGCAACTGCTGCAGGGCATCGAGCAGCAGGTAGAGCGTGCTTTTCGGTAACCCGGTAAGGGTGCTCAGCTCCGCGGCCGACACGGGCGTGGTACGACCGGAAAGCACCTGCAGGATCTGCTGGGCACGATGGATGGCGGGTACGCCGGACATGTCGCTCTCCTTCTTTCATTCCAATATAATGGAATTATAAACAATATAGTGGACTTAGCCATCCACGAAACCTAGAGTGAGGACCAAGTAGATCAGCGATGGATAAAAACAATGGTTCGCGATACTTACCTCCCAGTCGATCTGGACGCCGCATTGCTGCTGGGTCGCGCCTGGCTCGGCGCCCCCACCGACGGCCCCGCCGTGATCACCGTTCGCGGCGATCGGGTCATCGACCTCAGTGAACATGCCAGTACCGTTTCCGAATTGCTCGACCACCCGGAATGTGTCGCCATCGTGCGCGATGCGCCGGGAAAGACCGTCGTTTCGCTGGACGTTCTGCTCGCCAACAGCCTCGCCAGCCACAGCCAGGCCCCTTATCTGCTGGCACCCTGCGACCTGCAGCCGGTCAAGGCGTCCGGCGTCACCTTCGCGGTGAGCCTGCTCGAGCGGGTGATCGAGGAACAGGCTGGCGGCGATCCGTCGAAGGCCGACGATATCCGTCAGTCGATGTACGAACTGATCGGTGGGGACCTTTCCTCGGTGCGGCCAGGCTCCGTCGAGGCACAGGCGCTGAAGGCCGAATTCCAGCGCCGGGGCATCTGGTCGCAGTACCTGGAAGTCGGCATCGGCCCGGATGCCGAGGTGTTTTCCAAGGCACCGCCGATGGCCAGCGTCGGCTTCGGCGCGGCCATCGGCTTGCACCCGGATTCGACCTGGAACAACCCCGAGCCGGAAATCGTGCTGGCCATCAGCAGCCGCGGCGGCGTGGTCGGCGCCACCCTGGGGAACGACGTCAACCTGCGCGACATCGAAGGGCGTAGCGCGCTGCTGCTGACCAAGGCCAAGGACAACAACGCGTCCTGCGCCATCGGCCCGTTCATTCGGCTGTTCGACGAGCACTTCGACATGGATGCCGTGCGCTCGGCGGAAGTGTCGCTGCGCATCGAAGGCCGGGACGGCTTCGCGCTGGACGCGGTCAGCTACATGAGCGAAATCAGCCGCGACCCACTCGCCCTGGTGCGCCAGACCATCGGCACGCACCACCAGTATCCCGATGGCGTGATGCTGTTCCTCGGCACCATGTTCTCGCCTACCCAGGACCGCGACGCACCCGGCGGCGGCTTCACCCATCACATCGCCGACCGCGTGAGCATTTCCTCGCCGCGCCTGGGCAGCCTGGTCAACGAGGTCGGGCTGTCCACGGAGGTCGAACCCTGGCGCTTCGGTCTGCGCGCGCTCTTTTCCCACCTGTCCAAACGGCTCGAAGGCTGAGTCGCTCAAGAAGTACGGAGACAACACATGGCTGACAACAATAAATCCAGCATCCTGGCCGGCTACAAGGTAGTGGACTGCACCATCGCGATGGCCGGTCCCTTCGCGACCCAACGCCTGGGCGACCTCGGCGCCGACGTGATCAAGGTGGAGCCGATCGCCGGCGAGTGGCAGCGCCATCTTCCCGCGGGCGGCGCCAAGGGCAACCGTATCAACGTCTCGTTCCTCTCGCTGAATCGCAACAAGCGCTCGCTGTCGGTGGACCTCAAGTCCGACGACGGTCGCGCGGTGCTGATGGACCTGGTGAAGAGCGCCGACGTGTTCGTGCAGAACTACCGGCCAGGCGTGGCCAAGCGCCTCGGCGTGGATTACGAGACGCTGTCGGCGATCAATCCGTCTCTGGTCTACGTCTCGCTCTCCGGCTATGGCGAGGATGGCCCCTACGTCAATCGTCCGGGGCAGGACCTGCTCCTGCAGGCGATGTCCGGCGCCATGCTCTCCAGCGGTCGCGCCGGCGAACCGCCGGCACCGGCCGGGCAGTACCTGGTCGACGCGGTAGCAGCCAGCACCGCCTTCGAAGCGGTGCTGGCGGCGCTGCTGCACCGCGAGCGCACGGGCGAGGGCCAACTGGTGCAGGTCAACATGCTGGACGCCATCACCACGCTGCAGATGCAGGAACTGTCGGTGTACACAGTGGCCGACGTCCCGCAAACCCGCTCCGCCGAGCCCCACGCGCACGTTTACATCCGCGCGCCCTACGGCGCCTTCGCCACCCGCGACGGCTATATCGTGCTGGCGTTCCCGTCGCTGAAGGCGCTCGGCGAAGCCATCGACGAACCCCGGCTGGCAGGCCTCAACGACGATGACGATGCCTGGTCCCAACGCGACCGCATCTTCGCCCTCACCCGCGAGCGGCTCGCCACCCAGACCAGCGCCCACTGGCTGCAACTGTTCGACGAGGTCGGTATCTGGGCCGGACCGGTGTATAGCTACGCCGACCTGCTCGACGACCCGCAGATCCGCCACAACGGCACGTTCGTCGAGTATGAGCACCACACCGAGGGACGCATCAAGGTCCCCGGCTTCCCCTATAAGTTCTCCAAGACGCCGGCCGCCATCACCCAGGGCGCGCCGCTGGTAGGCCAGCACACGCGGGACGTGCTGCGCGAGATCGGCTACCCCGACGAGCAGATCGAGCGCCTGCTGGCCAGCCGCGTGCTCAACGAAACGCTGGAGTGACGCCGTGCCGACCCGACACTACAAGGGCATCACCTGGGACCATCCGCGCGGCTACAACGCCCTCGCCGCCTCGGCCAGCCTGGACCTGCCGGAAGGTTTCTCGATTGAGTGGGACAAGCACCCGCTCGAAGGCTTCGAGTCGCACCCCATCGAGGATCTGGCCGAGCGGTACGACCTCATCGTGCTCGACCATCCGCACGTAGGCGAAGGTGTGCGCAGCGGGGCGCTCACGCCTCTCGACGGGCTGTTCGACGCCGCCCAGTGCGCGCTGTTCGCCAACCGCTCGATTGGCGCCAGCTACGCGTCCTACGCCTACGCCGGGCACCAGTGGGCCCTGCCGCTGGACGCCGCGACCCAGGTGCAGGCCTACCGTGCCGAGCTGCTGGACGGCGTGCCTCCCGCCAGCTGGGACGCGGTGCAGGCGCTCGCCGAACGCGCGCCGGTGGCGCTTTCCCTGGCCGGACCGCATGCTTTCCTGTCGTTCTGCTCGATAGCGGTAGCGTTCGGCGAGGCGCCGACGTCGATCGATCCGGAGCGCTTCCTTGGTGAAGAAACCGCGCGCCGCGTTCTGGAACTGATGCAGCGCCTCTACCGCAGCGCGCCGGAGCACAGCCGCATGCTCAACCCCATCGGCCTGCTGGAGAACATGGCCAGCACCGATGACGTGGCCCTGTGCCCGCTGGTCTACGGCTACGTCAACTACGCCGCCGCGCAGCCGGCACCACGCAAGTCGGTGAGCTTCGCCGATGCGCCCCTGGCGTTCGCTGGCGGGTTGCGCGGCTCCACGCTGGGCGGCACCGGCCTGGCGATCAGCCGTCGCTGCGAGGCGGACGCGAACCTGCTCGCCTACCTCAGCGAACTGATGTCGCCCGGCGTGCAACGCACCTTCATTCCCGCCCACGACGGCCAGCCCAGCCTGCGCGAGGCCTGGACCGATCCGGCGGTGAACGCGCGCTGGGGAAACTTCTACCGCGACACCGCGCGCACCCTGGAAACCGCCTGGGTCCGGCCGCGCTACGACGGTTTCATTGCCTTCCAGTCGAAGGCCTCGGCAGTGCTGCGCGAAGCCCTGGCCGAGCGGGAAGCGCCCGCGACGACCCTCGAACGCATCCAGACCCTGTTCCACGCCAGCCGAAAACCGGGCGCGGAGAACTGACGAACACGACGCCCTGCCCCGTATCGATCAAGCGTCATCAGGACGCGTGCTCCACATAACAATAATTCTGGAGGTATCACATGACGGCTTCGACAACCCTCGACGCTCGCTCCGCAACCGATGCACCGGTGGACAAACGCGGGCTGCGCTCCGCGGTAAGCTCCGCGGTGATCGGCACCGCCCTCGAATGGTATGACTTCTACATCTACGCGACGGCCGCCGCGCTCATCTTCAACAAGCTGTTCTTCCCCGACCTCTCGCCGCTGGCCGGCACCCTGGCGGCGTTCGGCACCTATGCCGTCGGCTTCTTCGCCCGACCGCTGGGCGGCATCATCTTCGGCCGGATTGGCGACACCCGCGGGCGCAAGTTCGTGTTGGTGGTGACGCTGCTGATCATGGGCCTGGCGACCATGGCGATCGGCATGCTGCCGACCTACCAGACCATCGGCCTGCTGGCGCCGGCACTGCTGCTGACCCTGCGCATCTTCCAAGGCCTCGCCGCGGGCGCGGAATTCGGCGGCGCGGTGACCCTCGCCGCGGAATACGCGCCGGCCAACAAGCGCGGCTTCTATGCCAGCCTGCCGGCGCTCGGCGTGTGCATCGGCACCCTGAGTTCGGCGGGAATCTTCTACTTCGTCTCCAGCATGATGAGCGAGGCGGATTTCCTCGATTACGGCTGGCGCATCCCCTTCCTGCTCAGCTTCTTCGCCGTGGCCGCCGGCATCTACGTGCGCCTTAAGGTCAGCGAGTCACCGGTGTTCGAAAAGCTCAAGGCTTCGGGCAAGGTCAGCGAATCGCCGATCAAGGACATGTTCCGCGAGTCCGGCAGCCGCTTCTGGATGGCCTTCTGCGCACGCTTCGCGGAGAACGTCTCGGGCTACTTCTTTCAGGTCTGGACGCTCACCTACATCACCACCGAGCTGATGGTCTCGCGCAGCGTGGGCCTGACCGGCGTGCTGATCGGCGCCTCTCTCGGGCTGATCACCATCCCCGCGTTCGGCGCGCTGTCCGACCGCATCGGCCGCAAACCGGTCTACCTGGCGGGCACGGCGCTGTTCACCTTCGGCGTGCTGCCCTACTTCTGGCTGCTCAATACCAAGGACCCACTGACCATCGTCTGCACCATCGTGTTCGCCATGGGCTTTTCGAACTACGCGATGCTGTCCACCCAGGGCGCGTTCTTCAACGAATTGTTCACCGCGCGGACCCGCTTCACCGCGATCTCGATCGTCCGCGAGACCTCGGCGGTACTCGCCGGCGGCATCGCCCCGCTGATCGCCACCGGGCTGCTCGCCTGGGGTAACGGCAGCTATCTGCCGGTGGCTGCCTACGCCTTCGTCGTCGGCATGATCACCCTGATTGGCGTCGCCGTGGCCCCCGAAACCCGTGGTGTTTCCCTAGATCGGACCTGATCCGGCACCCACCTGACGAGACGTTTTCACATGCACAACAGCACAGCCAACAGCTACGACGACATCGAGATCGGCGAGCGCTTCGTCACTCCTGGCATCACCGTCAGCGAATCCCACGTACTGGGGTTCGCTGGCCTCACCGGTGATTTCATGCCACACCACGTCGATGAAACCTTCGCCAAGGAACTCGGTTTCAAGGGCCGACTGGCCCACGGCCTGCTGGTGCTCAGCCTGGTCGATGGCCTGAAGAACCGCGCCAAGGTGCAGTTCGACGTGCTCGCGGCGTTGAACTGGCAGGACTGGCGCTTCCTGAAACCGGTGTACGTCGGCGACCGCATCCACGCGGAAATCGAGATCCGCGACAAACGCCCGACCCGAAACGAAACCCGCGGCATCGTCACCCTGGCCATCCGCGTGCTGAACCAGGATGGCGAAGTGGTGCAGGAGGGCGAGAACCAGCTGATGCTCCTGCGCCGCCCGACGGGTAAAACGCCCGGCTGATCCGACCAGAGGAAATTCAGATGCCGATCACAGGCCACAACTACATCAACGGCGCGCGCAGCGCCCTGGGCGACGTCGTCGTGCACAGCCTCGACGCCAGCACCGGCGAGAAGCTGCCCTACGATTTCCACCAGGCCACGCTTGGCGAGGTCTATGCCGCCGCCAAGGCCGCCGCAGCCGCCTATCCGACCTACCGCACGCTGTCGGCGGCCAGACGCGCCGATTTCCTCGACGCCATCGCCGCCGAGATCGATGCGCTGGGCGATGACTTCGTCGCCCT
>NZ_JASCPA010000055.1:0-35842 GCF_029959715.1 Pseudomonas sp. PS02288
AATACGCGACCGGTCGTGCCTGCGCCGCTCCCCCGGGCGGCGCGCTGCGGGCGCGCCGCTTCGCCTGAGGACTGCTCGATGTTGAACGGCTACGGGGCGACCATCGTCGATGGCGCCTGGCTGACCCTGCTGCTGGCGCTGACCTCGATGGCGGTCGCCATCGGCCTCGGCCTGCTCGGCGCGGCCTGCCGGCTGTCGCCGCTGCGCTGGCTGGCGCTGCTGGGCGAGACCTACGCCACGGTGATCCGCGGCATCCCCGACCTGGTGCTGATCCTGCTGATCTTCTACGGCGGCCAGGACCTGGTGAACCGCCTCGCGCCGCTGCTCGGCTACGAGGACTACATCGACATCAATCCCTTCGTCGCCGGGGTCTTCACCCTCGGCTTCATCTTCGGCGCCTACCTGTCGGAAACCTTCCGCGGCGCCTTCATGGCGATTCCCAAGGGCCAGGCGGAAGCCGGCGCCGCCTATGGCATGAGCGGGCGCCAGGTGTTCTTCCGCATCCTCGTGCCGCAGATGATCCGCCTGGCGATTCCCGGGTTCACCAACAACTGGCTGGTTCTGACCAAGGCCACCGCGCTGATTTCCGTGGTCGGCTTGCAGGACATGATGTTCAAGGCCAAGCAGGCGGCGGACGCCACCCGCGAGCCGTTCACCTTCTTCCTCGCGGTCGCCGCGCTCTACCTGGTGCTGACCAGCGTGTCGTTGCTCGCCCTGCGTTTCCTCGAGAAGCGCTACAGCGTCGGCATCAAGGCTGCCGAGCTATGAACCTCAGGTCGATCACGGAGGGCCGCGCATGATCCTCGATTTCTCGGTCATCTGGGAGAGCCTGCCGCTGTACTTCGGCGGCGTGCTGGTGACGCTCAAGCTGCTGGCCATCGCTCTGGTCGTCGGGCTGGCGGTGGCTATCCCGCTGGCGCTGATGCGCGTGTCGCGGCAGCCGGCGATCAACTTCCCGGCCTGGTTGTACACCTACGTCATCCGTGGCACCCCGATGCTGGTGCAGCTGTTCCTCGTCTATTACGGCCTGGCGCAGTTCGCCCTGGTTCGCGAGAGCCTGCTCTGGCCCTACCTGTCCAACGCCACCTTCTGCGCCTGCCTGGCGTTCGCCATCAACACCAGCGCCTACACCGCGGAAATCCTCGCCGGCAGCCTCAAGGCCACGCCGCACGGCGAGATCGAGGCGGCCAGGGCGATGGGCATGTCGCGGGCACGCCTGTACCGGCGCATCCTGCTGCCCTCGGCGCTGCGCCGCGCGCTGCCGCAGTACAGCAACGAAGTGATCATGATGCTGCACACCACTAGCCTGGCCTCGATCGTCACCCTGATCGACATCACCGGCGCGGCGCGCACCGTCAGCTCGCAGTACTACCTGCCGTTCGAGGCGTTCATCACCGCCGGCGTGTTCTATCTTTGCCTGACCTTCATCCTGGTGCGCCTGTTCAAGCTGGCCGAGCGTCGCTGGCTGGCCTACCTGGCGCCCCGAGCGTCCTGAGGAGAGCGCCCATGCAACGCATCGATCATCCGCTGCCCTGGGGCACGCCAGGCACTCAGCGCACCCTCAGCGTGTTCCGTTTCGGCAGCGGCGTGGCCAAGGCCTACGTGCAGGCGTCGCTGCACGCGGACGAACTGCCGGGTATGCGTGTGGCGGTCGAGCTCAAGCGGCGCCTGCTCGATCTGGAAGCACAGGGCCGCCTCACCGGCACCATCGAACTGGTGCCGGTGGCCAACCCGATCGGCCTCGGCCAGCTATTGCAGGCGAGCCATCTCGGGCGCTTCGAATTCGGCAGCGGGAAGAACTTCAACCGCGGTTTCCTCGACCTCGCCGAACTCATCGCACCGGCGCTGGAGCGGATGCTCGGCGCCGACGCCGCGGCCAACGTGCGGCTGATCCGCGCCGCGATGCGCGAGGCGCTGGCGTGCATGCCGCACGCACCTTCCGAGTTGGAAGGGCTGCAGCGTGTGCTGCTCGGCCACGCCTGCGACGCCGACGTGGTGCTCGACCTGCATTGCGACATGGAAGCGCTGACCCACCTGTACGCGATTCCGCAGCACTGGCCGCGGTGGCGTTCGCTGGCCGCGCGGCTGGGCGCCGGCGCGGTGCTGCTGGCCGAGGAGTCCGGCGGCAATTCCTTCGACGAAGCCTGCTCGATGCCCTGGCTGAGCCTGGCGCGGCGTTTCGCCGAGGCCAGCGTGCCGTTGGCCTGCCTGGCGACCACCGTCGAACTGGGCGGCATGGGCGATACCGGCCGCGAGCAGGCCGAGGCCAGCGCCGAGGCGATTCTCGCGTTCCTCGCCGAACAGGGGCTGATCGCCGGCGACTGGCCGGCGGCGCCGGCCGACTGCTGCGAGGCGACGCCCTTCGAGGGTGCCGAATTCGCCCTGGCGCCGCATGCCGGGGTGGTCAGCTTCCTCCAGCCGCTCGGCGCCCAGGTGCGCGCCGGCGATCCGCTGTTCGAGGTGATCGACCCGCTGGACGGCCGCCACAGCGTCGTGCGTTCCGAGGTCGACGGCGTGCTCTTCGTCCGCGAGCGCATGCGTTTCGCCCGTCCGGGGCTGTGGCTGACCAAGGTCGCCGGCCGCCAACCCATTCGCCAGGGTCGCCTGCTCAGCGACTGACCAGAGAGAGAACATGTACAAGCTCGAAGTCCAGGATCTGCACAAACGCTACGGCGACCATGAGGTGCTCAAGGGCGTGTCGCTGGCGGCCAAGGCCGGCGACGTGATCAGCATCATCGGTTCCTCAGGCTCGGGGAAGAGCACCTTCCTGCGTTGCATCAACCTCCTCGAACAGCCCCACGCCGGCAGCATCCTGCTCAACGGCGAGGCGCTCAAGCTCAAGCCCGGCAGGCACGGCGCGCTGAAGGCCGCCGACGAGCGCCAGTTGCAGCGTATGCGTTCGCGGCTGTCGATGGTGTTCCAGCACTTCAACCTGTGGTCGCACATGAGCGCGCTGGAGAACGTAATCGAGGCGCCGGTGCACGTGCTCGGCGTGCCGAAGAAGGAAGCCCTGGAAAAGGCCGAACACTACCTGGCAAAGGTCGGCGTTGCGCACCGCAAGGATGCCTACCCGGCGCACATGTCCGGCGGCGAGCAGCAGCGCGTGGCGATCGCCCGCGCGCTGGCGGTGGAGCCGGAGGTGATGCTGTTCGACGAGCCGACCTCGGCGCTCGACCCGGAGCTGGTCGGCGACGTGCTCAAGGTGATGCAGGACCTGGCCGGGGAGGGGCGCACCATGCTGGTGGTGACCCACGAAATGGGTTTCGCCCGCGAGGTCTCCAGCCAACTGGTGTTCCTGCACAAGGGTTTGGTCGAGGAGCGCGGCAACCCGCGCGAGGTGCTGGCGAATCCGCAGTCCGAACGACTCAAGCAGTTTCTTTCCGGCAGCCTCAAATAAGCCCTAGACTCGACCGCCATGACCTCTTATCGAATCGGCTTCCTGATCTGGCCCGAGACCCGGGCAATGACGCTGTCCCTGGCCGAAGAAGCGCTGCGCGTGGCGCAGCGGCTGCATCCGGAGGTCGTCTACGAGCTGTCCTTCCTGCAGGCCGAAACTCCGGCGGCCGACGCCTGGCGCCTGCCGGGCGAGCCCTGGAGCGGTCGCCTGGAGGGCTTGCAGCGGCTCTTCGTGGTGGCCGACGAGCCGCCGCTGAACGTCTCCGCGCCGCTCGCCGCGGCGCTCAAGCAACTGGTGCGCAGCGGCTGCGTGATCGGCGGGTTGTCCGCCGGCGTCTACCCGCTGGCCCAGCTCGGCCTGCTCGACGGCTACCGCGCCGCGGTGCACTGGCGCTGGCATGACGATTTCGCCGAGCGCTTTCCCAAGGTAATCGCCACCAGCCATCTGTTCGACTGGGATCGCGATCGCCTCACCGCCTGCGGTGGCCTCGCCGTTCTCGACTTGCTGCTGGCGCTGCTGGCGCGCGACCACGGCGCCGAACTGGCCGGTGCGGTGAGCGAGGAACTGGTGGTGGAGCGCATCCGCGAGGGTGGCGAGCGCCAGCGCATCCCGCTGCAGAACCGCCTCGGCTCCAGCCATCCGAAGCTGACCCAGGCGGTGCTGCTGATGGAGGCGAACATCGAGGAACCGCTGACTACCGACGAAATCGCCCAGCACGTCTGCGTATCGCGCCGGCAGCTGGAGCGCATCTTTAAGCAGTACCTCAACCGCGTGCCGAGCCAGTACTACCTGGAGCTTCGCCTGAACAAGGCGCGGCAGATGCTGATGCAGACCAGCAAGTCGATCATCCAGATCGGCCTGTCCTGCGGCTTCTCTTCCGGCCCGCACTTCTCCAGCGCCTACCGCAACTTCTTCGGCGCCACCCCGCGAGAAGACCGCAACCAGCGGCGCAGCGCCAACCCCTTCGAGCTGAGCGGATCGGGCGAGCGCGAGTAGCGTCGCTGCCGGTCTTGCGGGTCATGCGATGGGTTACGCCGCTGCGCGGCTAACCCATCCTACGGACCTGTAGGGTGGGCTTCAGCCCACCATCCCCGGTAGCGTGGTCTGCAAAAGTCCCCACGGAAAATTTCCCCGGCAGCGCCAACGGCCCGGGCAGTGCGTTTAAACTGCGCAGTCCCGACGCTTTCTGTCGCATTGCTGAAAGCACGGCGAACGGCCGGGTGGCCGCTATAACAAGTTGTCGCATGGCGGCAATGACGGCCCCGGTGCAGTCCCTACAATCCGCTCACCACTGGCCATTCATGGCAGGAGAAAACCTCGATGTCCGCTCCGCACGCGCAAGTAGAACGCGCCGATTTCGACCAGTTCATGGTTCCGAACTACGCACCTGCCGCCTTCATTCCGGTGCGCGGCCAGGGTTCGCGAGTCTGGGACCAGAGCGGCCGAGAACTGGTCGATTTCTCCGGCGGCATCGCGGTGAACGTGCTCGGCCACTGCCATCCCGCCCTGGTCGGCGCGCTGACCGAGCAGGCGAACAAGCTCTGGCACGTTTCCAATGTGTTCACCAACGAGCCGACCCTGCGCCTGGCGCAGAAGCTGGTCGACGCGACCTTCGCCGAGCGGGTGTTCTTCTGCAACTCCGGCGCCGAGGCCAACGAGGCCGCCTTCAAGCTGGCGCGCCGCGTTGCCCATGATCGCTTCGGCGACGAGAAGTACGAGATCATCGCCGCGCTGAACAGCTTCCACGGGCGCACCCTGTTCACCGTGAGCGTCGGCGGCCAGGCCAAGTATTCCGACGGCTTCGGGCCGAAGATCCAGGGCATCAGCCACATTCCGTTCAACGATCTGGACGCGCTCAAGGCGGCGATCTCGGACAGGACCTGCGCGGTGGTGCTGGAACCGATCCAGGGCGAGGGCGGCGTGCTGCTGGCCGAGCAATCCTTCCTGCAGGGCGCACGCGAACTCTGCGATGCGCACGACGCGCTGCTGATCTTCGACGAAGTGCAGAGCGGCATGGGCCGCAGCGGCGAGCTGTTCGCCCACACCCATTTCGGCGTGATTCCGGACATCCTGACCAGCGCCAAGAGCCTCGGCGGCGGCTTCCCGATCGCCGCCATGCTCACCACCACCGAGCTGGCCAAGCACTTCTCGGTCGGCGTGCACGGCACCACCTACGGCGGCAATCCGCTGGCCTGCGCCGTCGGCTGCGCGGTGATGGACGTGGTCAACACCCGCGAGACCCTCGACGGCGTGAAGGCGCGGCACCAGCGCTTCCGCACCGCGCTGGAGCGCATTGGCCAGCAGTACGGCCTGTTCAGCGAGGTTCGCGGCCTCGGCCTGCTGATCGGCTGCGTGCTCGCCGATGCCTGGAAAGGCAAGGCCAAGGACGTCCTCGTCGCCGCCGAGAAAGAGGCACTGATGGTGCTTCAGGCCGGGCCGGACGTGGTCCGTTTCGCCCCCAGCCTGGTCATCGAGGACGCCGATATCGACGAAGGCCTGGCGCGCTTCGAGCGGGCAGTGGTCAAGCTGACTTCCGCCTGATCCAAGCCCGGCGCCGCGTTTCGGCGCGCCGCTACCCGTGTTCGCGCGCCGCCCTCTGGCGGCGCGTTTTTCTGGAGGAGTCTCAGAATGCTGGTGATGCGCCCCGCGCAAATGTCCGATCTGGCCGAAGTGCAGCGCCTGGCCGCGGACAGCCCGGTCGGTGTCACGTCGCTGCCCGACGACAGCGGTCGCCTGGGCGAAAAGATCGGCGCCTCGGAGGCTTCGTTCGCCGCCGAAGTCAGCTTCAACGGCGAGGAGACCTATTTCTTCGTCCTCGAGGACAGCGACAGCGGCCGCCTGGTCGGCTGTTCAGGAATCGTCGCCTCCGCCGGTTACTCCGAGCCCTTCTACAGCTTTCGCAACGAGACCTTCGTGCACGCCGCGCGCGAGCTGAAGATCCACAACAAGACCCACGTCCTCTCGCTGTGCCATGACCTCACGGGCAACAGCCTGCTGACCAGCTTCTACATCGAGCCGGGGTTGGTCGATTCGATCGCTGCCGAGCTGGTGTCGCGGGCGCGCCTGCTGTTCGTCGCGAATCATCCGGAGCGCTTCGCCGACGCCATCGTCACCGAGATCGTCGGGCAGAGCGACGAGAACGGCGATTCCCCGTTCTGGGACGCGGTCGGGCGCAATTTCTTCGACATCAACTACGCCGAGGCCGAGCGCCTCTGCGGCCTGAAGAGCCGCACCTTCCTCGCCGAGCTGATGCCGCATTACCCGATCTACGTGCCGCTGCTGCCGGATTCCGCCCAGGAGGCGATGGGCCAGGTGCACCCGCGCGCGCAGATCACCTTCGACATCCTCATGCGCGAAGGCTTCGAGACCGACCATTACATCGACATCTTCGACGGCGGGCCGACCCTGCATGCGCGGACCTCGGGCATCCGCTCGATCGCCCAGAGCCGCATGGTGCCGGTGGCGATTCTCGAGGAGCGTCGCGAGCCGATCCGTGGCGGTCGTCCATACCTGGTCTCCAATGGCCAGTTGCAGGATTTCCGTGCGCTGGTGGTGGAGCTGGACTGGGTGCCCGGCAAGCCGGTGTCCCTGCCTGGCGCCGCGGCCGAAGCGCTAGGTGCCGGCGACGGCGCCTCCGTGCGCCTGGTGGCGGTGTGATGAGCGCGGCAGTCTTGCGGAGAATTCCATGATCGTTCGTCCCGTACGCAGCGCCGATTTGCCGGCGCTGATCGACCTCGCGCGCAGTACCGGCGCCGGGCTGACCACTCTGCCGGCCAACGAGGCGCGCCTGGCGCACCGCGTCGGCTGGGCGGAGAAGACCTTCCGCGGCGAGGCCGAGCGGGCCGATGCCGACTATCTGTTCGTGCTCGAGGACGACGAGGGGCAGGTGGTCGGCATCTCCGCCATCGCCGGCGCCGTCGGCCTGCGCGAACCCTGGTACAACTACCGCGTGGGACTCACCGTCAGTGCCTCGCAGGAGTTGAACATCCATCGGCAGATTCCGACGCTGTTCCTCGCCAACGACCTCACCGGCAACTCCGAACTGTGCTCGCTGTTCCTGCATGCCGACCACCGCAGCGGTCTGAATGGCCGGCTGCTGTCGAAGGCGCGCTTCCTGTTCATCGCCGAGTTCCGCCAGCTGTTCGGCGAAAAGGTCATCGCCGAGATGCGCGGAATGTCCGACGAGGCCGGCCGTTCGCCGTTCTGGGAATGCCTCGGCCGGCACTTCTTCAAGATGGAGTTCAGCCAGGCGGACTACCTGACCGGGGTCGGCAACAAGGCGTTCATCGCCGAGCTGATGCCCAAGTTCCCGCTCTACGCCTGCTTCCTTTCCGAGGACGCGCGCAATGTGATCGGTCGCGTCCACCCGGACACCGAACCGGCGCTGGCGATGCTCAAGAGCGAAGGCTTCAGCCACCAGGGCTACGTCGACATCTTCGACGCCGGCCCGGCCATTGAGTGCGAGACGGCGAAGATTCGCGCGGTTCGCGACAGCCAGCCGCTGGTGCTGGCGGTCGGCACGCCGGGCGACGATGCCACGCCGTTCCTCATCCACAACCGCAAGCGCCAGGATTGCCGGATCACCGCGGCCCCCGCGCGGATGGCCGCCGGCACCCTGGTGGTCGACCCGATGACCGCGCGGCGCCTGCAACTGACCCCCGGCGCCCAGGTGCGCGCCGTGCCGCTGAGCGCCTGAGCCCAGGCGCGGTCGAGGAGTTTCCGCCATGAGTACGCATTACATCGCCGGCGCCTGGCAGGCGGGGCAGGGCGAGGCCCTGGAATCGTTCAATCCGGTGACCCAGGAGTGCCTGTGGAGCGGCCGCGCGGCCAGCGCCGATCAGGTCGAGGCGGCGCTGCACGTCGCCCGCGCGGCGTTTCCGGCCTGGGCGCGGCGTCCGCTGGCGGAACGTGTCGGCGTGCTGGAGCGCTTCGCCGAGGTGCTCAAGGCACGTGCCGACGCGCTGGCCCACTGCATCGGCGCGGAAACCGGCAAGCCCCTGTGGGAGGCCGCCACCGAAGTCACCAGCATGGTCGCCAAGGTCGCCATCTCGCTGCAGAGCTATCGCGAGCGCACGGGCGAGAAGCGCGCGCCGCTGGCCGATGCCACGGCCGCGCTGCGCCACAAGCCGCATGGCGTGGTTGCGGTGTTCGGCCCGTACAACTTCCCCGGACACCTGCCCAACGGGCACATCGTGCCGGCGCTGCTAGCCGGCAACGCGGTGCTATTCAAACCCAGCGAGCTGACGCCGAAAACCGCCGAGCTGACGGTTCACTGCTGGATCGAGGCCGGCCTGCCCGCCGGCGTGCTGCAACTGCTGCAGGGCGCGCGCGACACCGGCGTGGCGCTGGCCGGTCACGACGGCATCGACGGGCTGTTCTTCACCGGCTCCAGCCGCACCGGCAACCTGCTGCACAGCCAGTTCGCCGGGCGTCCGGAAAAGATCCTCGCGCTCGAGATGGGCGGCAACAACCCGCTGGTGGTCGATCAGGTCGAGGACCTCGACGCTGCCGTCTACACCATCATCCAGTCCGCGTTCATTTCCGCCGGCCAGCGTTGCACCTGCGCGCGCCGCCTGCTGGTGCCGCAGGGCGCCTGGGGCGATGCGCTGCTGGCGCGCCTGGTGGCGGTCAGTTCGACGATCCGGGTCGGCGCCTTCGACGAACAGCCGGCGCCGTTCATGGGCGCGGTGATTTCCCTGGACGCCGCCCAGCACCTGCTCAAGGCGCAGCGCCAACTGATCGAGCGCGGCGCCATACCGTTGCTGGGCATGTCGCAGCCGCTGGAAAACGCAGCTTTGCTGACGCCGGGCATCCTCGACGTGACCGCGCTCGTCGAACGTGACGACGAGGAGTTCTTCGGCCCGCTGCTGCAGGTGATCCGCTACGTCGACTTCGATGCCGCCATCACCGAGGCCAACGCCACCCGTTACGGCCTCGCTGCCGGGCTGCTGTCGGATTCGGCAGAGCGCTACGCGCAATTCTGGCTGGAAAGCCGCGCGGGCATCGTCAACTGGAACAAGCAGCTCACCGGCGCCGCCAGCAGCGCACCCTTCGGCGGTGTCGGCGCGTCCGGCAACCACCGTGCAAGCGCCTACTATGCCGCCGATTACTGCGCCTATCCGGTCGCCTCGCTGGAAAGCGCGCGTCTCAGCCTGCCCGCCACCCTGACCCCGGGAGTCAGCCTATGACGGCACATGAAATGAACTTCGACGGGCTGGTCGGGCCGACGCACAACTACGGCGGGCTGTCCTACGGCAACGTCGCCTCGCAGAACAACAGCCAGGCCGTGTCCAATCCGAAGGAAGCCGCGCGCCAGGGCCTGGCGAAGATGAAAGCGCTGCTCGACCTCGGTTTCCAACAGGGCGTACTGGCCCCGCAGGAACGCCCCGACATCGCCGCGCTGCGCGGCTTGGGCTTCTCCGGCAGCGACGCGCAGGTGGTGGAGAAAGCCGCCCGCGAAGCGCCATTGCTGCTGGCGGCCTGCAGTTCGGCGTCCAGCATGTGGACGGCCAACGCCGCGACGGTCAGCCCCAGCGCCGACACCGCCGACGGCCGTGTGCACTTCACCGCCGCCAACCTCAACTGCAAGTTCCACCGCAGCATCGAGCACCCGCAGACCAGCCGTGTGCTGGCGGCGATGTTCGCCGACCCGCAGCACTTCGCCCATCACCCGGCGCTGCCGGCCGCCAGCCAGTTCGGCGACGAAGGCGCGGCCAACCACACGCGGTTCTGCCGCGACTACGGCGAGCCGGGCGTGGAGTTCTTCGTCTTCGGCCGCAGCGCGTTCGATGGCCGCTACCCGCAACCCACGCGCTATCCGGCGCGGCAGACCCTGGAGGCCTCGCAGGCCGTGGCGCGCCTGCACGGGCTGAGCGAGGCGGGCGTGGTCTACGCGCAGCAGAATCCGGCGGTGATCGATCAGGGCGTGTTCCACAACGACGTCATCGCGGTGGGCAACGGCGAGGTGCTGTTCCATCACCAGGACGCCTTCCTCGACAGCGAGCGCGTGCTCGCCGAGCTGCACGACAAGCTGGCGCGCCGCGGCGGCCGTCTGCAGGCGATCGGCGTGCCGCGCGATGCGGTGGCCGTGGACGATGCGGTGCGTTCCTACCTGTTCAACAGCCAGCTGCTCAGCCGCGCCGATGGCAGCATGCTGCTGGTGGTCCCGGAGGAATGCCGCAGCAACCCGGCGGTGTGGCGTTACCTCGAGGGGCTCGCCGCCAGCGGCGGTCCGATCCGCGAGGTGAAGGCCTTCGACCTCAAGCAGAGCATGCAGAATGGCGGCGGCCCGGCCTGCCTGCGCCTGCGCGTGGCGCTCAACGACGCCGAGCGGGCGGCGGTCAATCCGGGCGTCGTGCTGACGCCGGCGCTGTACCAGGAACTGCTCGCCTGGGTCGATACCCATTACCGTGATCGCCTTGGCGAAGCCGATCTGGGCGACCCTCAACTGCTGCTGGAATGCCGCACGGCGCTGGACGAGCTGACCCGGATACTTAAACTGGGCTCGGTCTATCCGTTCCAGACCAACTGATTCTCCCGGCCGCGGGCTTCCTGCGGCTTGCGCCTTGTCATGCGGGCCGCGCCCGCCATCTGGAGTAAACCCATGAGCGACGCCCTCCAATTGATCCTCGAAGACACCGACGGCACCCAGCTGGAAACTTCCTGCACGCGTTTCGCCGTGGTCTGGCAGGGCCGCGAGCTGTGGATTCAGCAGAACAACGGCCAGTTGCTGATCGGCGTGGACATCGAGGACGGCGACAGCGAATACGCCAATCTGCTGCTGCGCCCGATGGCCACCAACCTGGTCAGCCTGCAGCTGGAGATGGAGCCGGTGGAAACTGACGAGGAAGACGACGAACACGTGCACGGTCCGGATTGCGGCCACTGAGCAGCGCGCGACGCGCCAGACAGGGAGTACGCCCATGCTTGCCCTCGGCAAACTGCTTGAACTGACCCTGGTCCGCCGTGAGCCGACCGAGAAGATTCAACTGACGGTAGAGGGCGTTCGCCTGCACTGGCTGACCGAGGGTGTGCTCGAGGTCACCCCGCCCAGCGGCAAGGACGACGGACTGGACCTGTTGCTCTCCGCGGGCATCCACGGCAACGAAACCGCGCCGATCGAACTGCTTGACCGGCTGCTGCAGGACATCGCCAGCGGCCGTTTGAAGCCCCGCGCGCGCGTGCTGTTCATGTACGGCAACCCGGATGCCATGCGCCGTGGCGAGCGCTACCTGGAGCAGGATCTCAATCGCCTGTTCAACGGCCGCCACGAGGACTCCAGCGGCTTCGAAGCCCTGCGCGCTGCCGAGCTGGAGCGGCTCGCCGCGGCGTTCTTCTCCCGCGCCGGGCGCGAGCGCCTGCACTACGACCTGCATACGGCGATTCGTGGCTCGAAGATCGAGCGTTTCGCGCTCTATCCGTTCGCCAGCGGTCGCGAGCATTCGCGGCGCCAACTGGCGCGCCTGAGCGCGGCGGGGATCGACGCCGTGCTGCTGCAGAGCAAGCCGGGGATTACCTTCAGCGCCTACACCTACACGCACCTGCAGGCCGAGGCCTTCACCCTGGAACTGGGCAAGGCGCGCCCCTTCGGGCACAACGACGGGGTCGACCTGCACCTGCTGGAGGCGCGACTGGCGGCCCTCATCGAAGGCCGCGAGGAGTCGGCGGACGACAGCCTCGACGATTTGCAGCTGTTCGCCGTCGCCCGCGAGGTGATCAAGCACAGCGATGCGTTCCAGCTTCATCTCGCCGCCGACGTGGAGAACTTCAGCGAACTTCCGCCGGGCTACCTGCTCGCCGAGGACATCGCCGGCAGCCGCTGGCTGGTGGAGGAGGAGGGTGCGCGGATCATCTTCCCCAACCCGAAAGTCGCCAACGGGCTGCGCGCCGGTATCCTGATCGTCCCCACGCAGGCTCCGTCCGGCGCCTGAACCACTCGCGCTGCCTGCACAATGCCGACGGCCGGCGCTATCCTGCGCACCCGGCTGCCGTTCTGCGGCGGCCCGCCGCACTCACCGGAGCCCGAGAATGTCCCTGATCGACCTGCGTAGCGACACCGTCACCCAGCCCACCGAGGCGATGCGCGAAGCCATGGTCCGCGCGCCGCTGGGCGACGACGTCTACGGCGAGGACCCGACGGTCAACCGTCTCGAGGCCTACCTGGCCGAGCGGCTAGGTTTCGCCGCGGCGCTGTTCGTGCCGACCGGCACCATGAGCAACCTGCTCGGCCTGCTGGCGCACTGTGAACGCGGCGACGAGTACATCGTCGGACAGCAGGCGCACACCTACAGGTACGAAGGCGGTGGCGCGGCGGTGCTGGGCTCGATCCAGCCGCAGCCGATCGAGATGGAGGCCGACGGTTCGCTCGACCTGGCCCGGGTCGCCGCGTACATCAAGGAGGACGACTTCCACTTCGCCCGCACGCGCCTGCTGGCACTGGAAAACACCATGCAGGGCAAGGTGTTGTCGCTGGACTACCTGGCCCGCGCCCGCAGCTTCACCCGCGAGCGCGGCCTCGCCCTGCATCTGGACGGCGCGCGACTGTTCAACGCGGCGGTCAAGCTGGGCGTCGATGCGCAGGAGATCGCCCGGCATTTCGATTCCGTCTCGGTGTGCCTGTCCAAGGGGCTCGGCGCACCCATCGGTTCGGTGCTGTGCGGCAGCCAGGCGCTGATCGACAAGGCGCGTCGCTGGCGCAAGATGGTCGGCGGTGGCATGCGCCAGGCCGGCCTGCTGGCGGCGGCGGGGCTGCATGCGCTGGAGCACCAGGTCGAGCGCCTGGCCGAGGACCATGCCAATGCGCAGCTTCTCGCCGAACAGCTGCGCGGGCTGGGCTTCGAGGTGGAGCCGGTGCAGACCAACATGGTCTACGTGCAGATGGGCGATCAGGCCGGCGCGCTGAAGTCCCGCGCCGCCGAGCAGGGAATCAAGCTGAGCACCGCGCCGCGCACGCGCCTGGTGACTCACCTGGATTTCCGCGCCGAACACATCCCGCGGGTCCGCGAGCTGTTCGCCGGCTTCCGCTGACCGCCGTGACGGCCCTCGGGGCGTTTCGCCCGATACCCGTATGCCTGTCGCCCCGATAGCGTGAGTCTATTCACAAAGCACTATCGGGCGGCCGCGGGGCCTATATAATGCGGCCCTTTGCCGTTATTTCCTGTCCGGCCGTTTCCCTGGAAAAATCCAATGAAAAGCGCAGAAATCCGTGAAGCCTTCCTCCGCTTCTTCGAAGAGAAGGGGCACACCCGTGTGGCGTCGAGTTCGCTGATTCCGGCGAACGATCCGACCCTGCTGTTCACCAACGCCGGGATGAACCAGTTCAAGGACTGCTTCCTCGGTCTGGAGAAGCGCGCCTACACCCGCGCCACCTCCAGCCAGAAGTGCGTGCGCGCCGGCGGCAAACACAACGACCTGGAAAACGTCGGCTACACCGCGCGTCACCACACCTTCTTCGAGATGCTCGGCAACTTCAGCTTCGGCGACTATTTCAAACGCGATGCGATCAGCTACGCCTGGGAATTCCTGACCTCCGAGAAATGGCTGAACCTGCCCAAGGAAAAGCTCTGGGTCACTGTCTACGCCTCGGACGACGAGGCTTTCGACCTCTGGACCAAGAACATCGGCGTCCCGGTAGAGCGCATGGTCCGCATCGGCGACAACAAGGGTGCGCCCTACGCGTCGGACAACTTCTGGGCGATGGGCGACACCGGGCCCTGCGGCCCGTGCACCGAGATCTTCTTCGACCACGGCGCCGACATCTGGGGCGGCCCGCCCGGCTCGCCTGAAGAAGACGGCGACCGCTACATCGAGATCTGGAACAACGTCTTCATGCAGTTCAACCGGACCGCGGACGGCGTGCTGCACCCGTTGCCGGCGCCGTCGGTGGATACCGGCATGGGCCTGGAACGGATCAGCGCCGTGCTCCAGCACGTGCACTCGAACTACGAGATCGACCTGTTCCAGAACCTGCTGAACGCCTCCGCGCAGGCCATCGGCTGCGCCAACGAAGAGCAGGCCTCGCTGAAGGTGGTCGCCGACCACATCCGTTCCTGCGGCTTCCTCATCGCCGACGGCGTCACGCCCTCCAACGAAGGCCGTGGCTACGTGCTGCGCCGCATCGTTCGTCGCGCCTGCCGTCACGGCAACAAGCTGGGCGCCACCGGCAGCTTCTTCTACCGCATCGTCGCCGCGCTGGTGGCCGAGATGGGCGAGGCCTTCCCCGAGCTGAAACAACAGCAGGCGCACATCGAGCGCGTGCTGAAAACCGAGGAAGAACAGTTCGCCAAGACCCTCGAGCAGGGCCTGAAGATCCTCGAACAGGACCTGGCCGACCTGCAGGGCTCGGTGATTCCCGGCGAAATCATCTTCAAGCTGTACGACACCTACGGCTTCCCGATGGACCTCACCGGCGACATCGCCCGTGAGCGCGAGCTGACCCTCGACGAGGAAGGCTTCGAGCGCGAGATGGACGCCCAGCGCAAGCGCGCCCGTGCCTCCAGCGCCTTCGGCATGGACTACAACGCGCTGGTCAAGGTGGAGGGCGAGACGCGCTTCACCGGCTACCTGGGCACCACCGGCGAAGGCAAGGTCCTGGCGCTGTTCAAGGACGGCGCGGCCGTCGAGCAGCTGCACGCGGGCGAGGAGGGCGTGGTCGTGCTCGACCAGACGCCGTTCTACGCCGAGTCCGGCGGCCAGATCGGCGATGCCGGTTTCCTCAGCGGCGAAGGCCTGCGTTTCGACGTGCGCGACACCACCAAGGCCGGCGGCGCGTTCCTTCACCACGGCATCCTCGACAGCGGCTCGCTGAGCGTTGGCGCCAGCGTCGAGGCCACCGTCGACGCCTCGGTGCGCCAGGCCACGGCGCTCAACCACTCGGCGACCCACCTGCTGCACGCCGCGCTGCGTCAGGTGCTCGGCGAGCACGTGTCGCAGAAGGGGTCGCTGGTCGACAGCCAGCGCCTGCGCTTCGACTTCAGCCATTTCGAGGCGATCAAGCCCGAGCAGCTGAAACAGCTTGAAGACATCGTCAACCGCGAGATCCGCGCCAACACCGCGGTGGAGACGCAGGAGACCGACATCGAGACCGCCAAGGCCAAGGGCGCCATGGCGCTGTTCGGCGAGAAGTACGGCGACCGCGTGCGCGTGCTGAGCATGGGCGGCGGTTTCTCCGTCGAGCTGTGCGGTGGCACCCACGTGTCTCGCACCGGCGACATCGGCCTGTTCAAGATCACCAGCGAAGGCGGCACTGCGGCGGGCGTGCGGCGCATTGAGGCGGTAACGGGGGCGGCCGCGTTCGCCTACCTGAACGGCGCCGAGGAGCAGCTCAAGGAGGCCGCCAACCTGGTCAAGGGCAGCCGCGACAACCTGATCGACAAGCTGTCCGGCCTGCTCGAGCGTAATCGCCAGCTGGAGAAGGAACTCGCCCAGCTCAAGGCCAAGGCCGCGAGCAGCGCCGGCGACGACCTGGCTGGGTCGGCGGTGGACGTGAAGGGCGTCAAGGTGCTTTCCGCGCGTCTCGACGGGCTCGACGGCAAGGCGCTGCTGGCGCTGGTCGACCAGTTGAAGAACAAGCTGGGGCGCGCGCTGATCCTGCTCGGCGGCGTGCTCGACGACAAGGTCGTGCTGGTGGCCGGCGTCACCGCCGACCTGACTGGCCAGTTGAAGGCCGGCGAACTGATGAAGCAGGCCGCTGCGGCGGTCGGCGGCAAGGGCGGCGGTCGTCCGGACATGGCTCAGGGCGGCGGCAGCGAGCCGGCGAAACTCGACGAGGCTCTGGCGCTGGCGAAAACCTTCGTCGAACAGGGTCTCTGAGGTGACTGCCGGCGCCGATCGGGTATCGGCGCGGTGCAGGCCTTGGCAGTGGTTGGGGTTGTATGTTTAATGGGCGCCCTTCGCGGGCTTAGGCGGCTTTTGAAATGGCTTTGATCGTACAGAAATTTGGGGGCACCTCCGTCGGCACCGTCGAGCGTATCGAGCAGGTGGCCGAGAAGGTCAAGAAATTCCGCGAGAACGGCGACGACATCGTCGTCGTGGTCTCGGCCATGAGCGGTGAAACCAACCGCCTGATCGCGCTGGCGAAGCAGATCGACGAGCAGCCGCACGCACGCGAGCTGGACGTGATGATCTCCACCGGCGAGCAGGTGACCATCGCCCTGCTGGCCATGGCGCTGAACAAGCGCGGCGTGCCGGCGGTGTCCTACACCGGCAACCAGGTGCGCATCCTCACGGACAGCGCCTTCAACAAGGCGCGCATCCTGCAGATCGACGATCGCAAGCTGCGGGCCGAGCTGAAGGCCGGTCGCGTGGTGGTGGTCGCCGGTTTCCAGGGCGTCGACGAACAGGGCAACATCACGACCCTCGGTCGCGGCGGTTCGGACACCACCGGCGTCGCCCTGGCGGCCGCGCTGAAGGCCGACGAGTGCCAGATCTATACCGATGTCGACGGCGTCTATACCACCGACCCGCGAGTGGTACCGCAGGCCCGCCGTATGGACAAGATCACCTTCGAGGAGATGCTGGAAATGGCCAGCCTCGGTTCCAAGGTGCTGCAGATTCGTTCGGTCGAGTTCGCCGGCAAGTACAACGTCCCGCTGCGCGTCCTGCACAGCTTTCAGGAGGGTCCGGGCACCCTCATTACCCTTGATGAAGAGGAATCCATGGAACAGCCGATCATCTCCGGCATCGCCTTCAACCGCGATGAAGCCAAGCTGACCATCCGTGGCGTGCCGGACAATCCCGGCGTGGCCTTCAAGATTCTCGGCCCGATCAGCGCGGCCAACATCGAAGTGGACATGATCGTGCAGAACGTCGCGCACGATAACACCACCGATTTCACCTTCACCGTGCACCGCAACGACTACCAGAACGCCCATGCCGTGCTGGAAAACACCGCGCGCGAAATCGGCGCCCGGGAAGTGGTCGGCGACGTGAAGATCGCCAAGGTGTCCATCGTCGGCGTCGGCATGCGTTCCCATGCCGGTGTCGCCAGCCGCATGTTCGAATCGCTGGCCAAGGAGAGCATCAACATCCAGATGATCTCGACGTCCGAAATCAAGGTGTCCGTGGTAATCGAAGAGAAGTACCTCGAGCTGGCGGTACGTGCGTTACACACCGCCTTCGAACTGGACGCGCCTTCGCGACCCGGCAACGAAGAATAAACCCCCGACAAAGGCGCTATTTCGCGCCTTTTGTCGTAATTGGCTGTGCCGGCGGAACTTTACGTTCCTCGAAGACGGTCAATACTGGGGAGCAAGCCCGGCCGGAAGATTGTGCCGGGCAGTAGTGAATATCTGCAGACACAGTTGTCTTGCTATGAATCCGAAAGGGAGTGAAAGGAATGCTGATTCTGACTCGCCGGGTAGGGGAGACCCTTATGGTAGGTGACGACGTTACGGTCACGGTGTTGGGCGTGAAGGGTAATCAGGTGCGCATCGGCGTGAATGCGCCCAAGGAAGTGGCGGTTCACCGCGAGGAGATTTACCAGCGCATCCAGAAAGAGAAAGATCAAGAACCAAGCCACTAATTTTTCTCAAAATTTTGGCTTTGCAAAGCGGGGGAACATGGGTATCATGCGCCCCGTTGCGGAGAGGTGGCCGAGTGGCCGAAGGCGCTCCCCTGCTAAGGGAGTACACCTCACAAGGGTGTCGGGGGTTCGAATCCCCCCTTCTCCGCCATTGCATTACCTGGGTGTGGTGCAAGTGAGTTGAACAGCAAGGTATTGAAATAGCTGACAACCTACTTGAATCACAGAGCGAGTTCCCTATAATGCGCACCCCATGCACTCATAGCTCAGCTGGATAGAGTACTCGGCTACGAACCGAGCGGTCGGAGGTTCGAATCCTCCTGAGTGCACCAATCTAGAATGGCTTGCAGCGATGCAAGCCATTTTGTTTCAACCAGCGGTGACCTGGTCCATCAAGCGCCACATGCACTCATAGCTCAGCTGGATAGAGTACTCGGCTACGAACCGAGCGGTCGGAGGTTCGAATCCTCCTGAGTGCACCATACAAGGAAGGGCCTGCAGCGATGCAGGCCCTTTTTCTTTGTCAGCGTTTTTTCTTCGCCTTGCTTTTCACGCAACCGGCTTCGTCGAAGGTCACCTGGCGGCTGCGGCCATTGCCGTCCGCCTCGTAGGTGTAGCGCACCTGGCCGTTTTGCGTGCTGACCTTGTCCGGGGGGCCGAAGGCGCTTTCGATGTCCTGCCGGCTCATGCCGTCGCGCACTTCCCGGCGGATCGTCGCCTGCCGGCGCTGGCTCGCGTCCAGCAGGTTGCCGCAACCGTCATCCTGGCCTCCGGTTACCACCAGCTCGCGCGGCTTTGCCTGCTTCTTCCCGGACTTGACCCCGGCGTTCTTCTTCGGCGTCGCCATTGGCACCGGTTTGCCGTTGCCTGGCGTCGGGTTCTCGGCCTGTTGCAGCGCCTGCTGCTGGTCGATGGGGCAGCCGCGCTGGCTGAAGGTGACCTTGCCCGCGGCGTCGACGCAGCGGAACACGCTGGCGGCCGTCGCGGCGTGCGGCAGGCCCAGCGCCAGGGCGAAGAGCCCTGCGTATAGCGATCCATGCATGGAAACGTCCTCCTGACGAAACGAGCGCAGTGTAGTTGCTCGCCGCGCGCACGAGGTGTCCCAGCGTCGTTACATGGCGTCGCACGGCTATTCAGCCTTCGCCGAGATTCGCTTCGCAAGCGTTTGTTCTTGGTCGGGTTTTGTCGAGTGCAAAGGTGCCGGGCAGTGGGTATGATTGCCGGCGTCAGCCCCGCCGGGGCTTGTGGAACACCCCCATGGACTTACCCAGTAGTCGCTTAAAAGCCCGTTTCGCCGATCACATGACCGATTGAACCCTTGGCGCGCGCCGCTGCTGGGGGGGGAGTGCGCCATGAACGAAGTAGAAATCAAGAAACCGCAAGAAAGCCTGCAGGATCGCCTGGCGCAGGTGATCGATCTGCTGCACCGGCACAAGCTGGTGGAAGACCTGACGCACCGTCAGGAAGGCATGCACCACGATCGCGTGGAAAACCTGGTGCACCGGCAGAACCTCGCCGAGCTGCAACGCAAGCTCGATGAGCTTCACCCCGCCGACGTCGCCCACATCCTCGAAGCGCTGCCGCTCGACGACCGTCTGACCGTCTGGCAACTGGTCAAGTCCGAGAACGACGGCGACATCCTCCTCGAAGTTTCCGATGCCGTCCGGGAAAACCTGATCGCCGACATGGACGATCACGAGTTGCTCGCCGCGGCCAAGGAGATGGACGCCGACGAACTCGCCGATCTGGCGCCGGAGCTGCCGCGCGACGTCGTGCACGAGCTGATGGAAACCCTCGATGCGCAGCAGCGCGAGCGCGTGCGCTCGGCGTTGTCCTACGAGGAGGACCAGGTCGGTGCGCTGATGGACTTCGAGATGGTCACCATCCGCGAGGACGTCAGCCTGGAAGTGGTGTTGCGCTACCTGCGCCGCCTGAAGGAACTGCCGAGCCACACCGACAAACTCTTCGTGGTCGATTACGACGGCGTGCTCAAGGGCGTGCTGCCGGTCAAGCGGCTGCTGGTCAACGACCCGGAGAAACAGGTCGCCGAGGTGATGGCCAACGATCCGGTGAGTTTTCATCCGGACGAGGACGGCTACGACGCCGCCCAGGCTTTCGAGCGCTACGACCTGGTTTCCGCCCCGGTGGTGGACAAGAACGGCAAGCTGATCGGCCGCCTGACCATCGACGAGATGGTCGACCTGATCCGCGAGGAGAGCGAAAGCGAAGTCCTCAGCATGGCCGGTCTGCGCGAGGAGGAAGACATCTTCGCCTCGGTCTGGAAATCGCTGCGCAACCGCTGGTCTTGGCTGGCGATCAACCTGATCACCGCGTTCATCGCGTCGCGGGTGATCGGCCTGTTCGAGGGTTCGATCGAGAAACTGGTGGCGCTCGCCGCGCTGATGCCGATCGTTGCCGGCATCGGCGGCAACTCGGGCAACCAGACCATCACCATGATCGTCCGCGCGATGGCGCTGGATCAGGTCGGCACCGGCAACACGCAGCGTCTGCTGCGCAAGGAGCTGGCCGTCGGGCTGGTCAACGGGCTGGTCTGGGGCGGGGTGATCGGTGCGGTCGCCTATGCGCTCTACGGCAGCTGGTCGCTGGGTGTGGTGATGACCGCGGCGATGACGCTGAACCTGCTGCTGGCCGCGCTGATGGGCGTGCTGATTCCGATGACCCTGGCGCGGCTGGGCCGCGACCCGGCGATGGGCGCCAGCGTGATGATCACCGCGATGACCGACAGCGGCGGTTTCTTCATCTTCCTCGGCCTGGCGACCCTCTTCCTGCTCTGACCTCCCGCGTCTTCAATCCTGGCATTTGATCCCGGCGAAATCCTCGCGCAACGCGGCGCCGCGCTTGAGCAGCGTGGCGCGCTGGGTGTCGCTGGCGGTCGCCATCAGGTCGACGAACAGGTCGATCCCGGCCTGTTCGGTGGCCGCGAACGCCTGGCGGTAACTCTCCGTCCATAGCGTTTCACGCTGCTGCAGAAGCACCTTGATCCGTCCGGCGAACTCCGCGCTGTGGCGCTGTTCGAGGGCGATCAGCAGTTCGTCCTGCCAGCGCGCGCGGTTTTCCAGCCAGGCCTGGTTCTGCTCGCCTAGCGAACTCGACCACAGCCGTACGCGTTGCCGTTGCGCCTCGCTAAGGCGCCCCATCCAGGTTTCCAGGCGTTTGCGCATGCGTTCGGCGCGCTCGTCGATCTGCTCCTGCAGCGGCACGTCCAGGTACTTCTCCCTGCGCTCGCGGCGGTCGTCGGCGAAGGACGTCGCCAGTTCCTCGACCTGCTCGTCGTTCAGGCCGCGCAGCATCTCCACCGTCGACGGGGTGATTTCCTCCGCCACCGTGGCCACCGCCAGCTTCGCCTCCGCCAGCCGCGCGCGCAGCTCGGGTTCGCTGACCCGCCGCTCGGCGACCATCGCGTGAACCTTGTCCATCCAGGCGAGATAGCCCGGTAGCTGCGTCCTGCAGTGCCAGCTCAGCTGTTCGCGCAGCTGGCTGTCGAAAGCGCTGCGCTGTTCCGGGGTCATGTCCAGGTAGTCGCTCACCGACCAAGGAATCAGCCGGTCCAGATGGCGGTAGGCGAGGCCGATGCGGGTACAGCTCTGCAGCAGCAGGGCGCTGGCGAGCACCAGCAGGAACGCGTGTCGATAAGCAGGGCGCATGGAGGCAGTCTCTGTCCGTGACACCTCATCAGAGGCGCAAGAGCGCCTCGCAGTTCGCCCTGCGAGCCGACCACTGGCACGAGCGATGCCCGCTGGAGACGGTCAGTTAGGGATGATCACCGTTTATCTGGAGTCTATCGATGACCGATTTCACCGCCGACTGGGCGACGATCCGCGACCTGCTGAGGATCGCAAGACGCGATGAACTCCTGGGCTTCCACGATGCCAGCGTCGTGGTGGGGGCGCGCATCGGCACGCGCGCCGATGACCCCGAAGTCATCCGGGCGATCCTGGCGGTAGGCGAGGCGCTGGCCAGCAACGGCTTCATCCGCGCCTCGCTGCCATTCGACGAGGAGGCGTGGATCTTTGCCATCACCCCGCTGGGTTCGCAGTTGCTCGATTGGCTGGACGACGGGGCGCGCTGGCGGCGGCTGCAACCGCTGTTCGACGAAGTGCTCGGCGGCACCAGCGAGTCGTACCAGCCGCTGAGCGAGGAAACCTTCAGCGATGCACTGGCCCGTGTCGCCGCGCGCTGAGCGGCGGCCTACCTCGAGGAATTCCCATGAGCGGATGCAAACCGGCCGAAGCACGGCCAGGGCGCGCATCGGGCGGTGCGCCATGATCGACTGCCTGATCATCGGCGCAGGTCCTGCCGGGCTCACCGCGGCGATCTACCTTGCGCGCTTTCATCGCGACATCCGCCTGGTCGACGGCGGCGCCAGCCGCGCCGAGCTGATCCCGCTGTCGCACAACTATCCGGGTTTTCCCCCCGGCATTTCCGGCATCGACCTGCTGTCCCTTCTCCGCCAGCAGGTCGATGGCTATGGCGCCATAACCCTGCACACCCAGGTACGCAGCCTGCAGCGCCGGGACGACCTGCACTTCGAGGCCGAGCTGGCCGACGGCAGCCGGTTGCAGGCGCGTAGCGTATTACTGGCCACCGGCATCGAGGATGAGCTGCCGCCCGAGCTGGAAGAACCCTACGACGCCATCCGCGCGGCGCGCGTGCGCCTCTGCGCGATCTGCGACGGCTATGAGGTCGATGGCGACGACGTGGCGGTCTATGGCGAGGCGGAATGCGCCATCCGCCACGCGGTGTTCCTGCGCACCTTCACCGACCGGGTGACGGTGATCGCCCACGGCGAAAACGACGCTTGCGCGCAGGCGCTGGAACTCGCCGAACACTACGGCATTCGCATGATCGGCGACCGTGTCGATCGCATGCGGATCGAGGACGACAAGGTCATCCTGCTCACCTGCAAGGGTGAGGAGCTGTGCTTCGACATGGTCTATCCCACGCTGGGATCGCGGGTGCGCTCGGAGTTGGCGATCAGGCTGGGAGCCGTCTGTGACGAGAGCGGGGCGCTGCGGGTGGACCGCCAGCAATGCACCAGCGTGCCCGGGCTCTATGCCGCCGGCGACGTGGTTTCGGCGCTGCACCAGGTGAGCACGGCGACCGGCCAGGCGGCGCAGGCGGCGACGGCGATCCACAACAGCCTCGAGGCCAACCCCTGGAGCCGGCCTGCCTGCGGGCGCGAAGTTACTGGGGATCGACAGGCGTGAGGCTTTCGGGCGGCGGCGTGACCAGCGCGTTGACCAGCGCCAGTGCGCGCTCGAAGGACGGATAGCCGCTTTTCGCCACGTCCAGGTTGGCGTAGTCGGCGCGGTATTCCTCAGCCCGTTCGGGGTCGGCCTCGCTGATCAGGTAGGGCTCGGAGTAGATCTTGTACATCAGCGCGGTGGCATGCGGATGACCCTTGGCGACGGCCTTCTCCAGCAGCTTGAGAACTTCGTCCGGCTGCGGTCCGAGACGGATCAGCAGCACGGCCTTGTAGAACGCGGTTTCGCCGGTCTGGTCGTCGCGCGCGGCGCGATCGAGCAACGCCTCGGCCAGTTCCAGGCTTTCCAGATCGCCTGAGCCGACCAGAATCTTCGCCTGCAGGAGATCGTTCTGGTAGAGCAGGCGCTCGGTCTGGCAGTCGGAGCGGCTCCACGGTCTGTCGCACATCGACGAGCTGCAACCGGCGAGGCCGAGCGAGGCGGCCAGGACAATCCATTTCTTCATTCTTCTTGTGTCCCCATGTGCTGCGTTGACCGCAGGTTCGACTGCGCGAAGGTCATGCGGTTCGCTGTTTCGCCACGCTGGCGCTCTGCGCCGAGGGTTCCAGGACGGGCCTCAGAAACGCTCGTCGGGCTTGAGATAGCGCCATTCCCCCGGCTGCAGTTTAGCCATCGCCACGCGACCGATGCGGATCCTTTTCATCGCCACCACCTGCAGGCCCACCGCCTCGCACAAGTGCCGTATCTGCCCTGGTTGCGGCGCCTTGAGGGCGAAGCGCAGGCGCGTTTCGTTCTGCCAGCTGACCTTCAGCGGCGTTTCCGGCTGGCCCTTGTAGCTTTGCGGGCGGTTCAGGCGCTTCAGGCCATTCTCGATCAGCGTGCCGCTCACCTCGACGATGAATTCCTGTTCGAGCTTGGCGGCGTCGTCCTTCAACGCCCGCGCAACGCCGTGGTTCTGGCTGAAGATCACCAGTCCACTGGCATCGGTTTCCAGTGGCGTGAGCAGCTCCTGGCGGAGGAAGTGCTTTTTCACCGGGCGTTGCCCGGAGCTGTCGTCGGCGGCGTGGTGTTCGGCGCCGAGCAGTTGCTGCACGGAGTTGGCGCCCGAACCGATGCCGTAACCCGCCGGCTTGTGCAGCAGCAGGGTGGCGAAGCCGATCGGCGCAGCCACGGCATCGGGCAGCAGTTCGATGCGCTGGGCCTCGACCTTGAACTGCGGTTCCTCGACCACCTTGCCGTCCACGCTGACCCAGCCGCCCTCGATGTAGAGTTCGGCCTCGCGGCGCGAGCAGGGCAGCAGTTCGGCGAGGCGTTTGGAGAGGCGCACGGGTTCGGTCATGGTCTGGGCTCTTGAGACGGTGGGGGATTGTAACCGGCTATGTGATTCGTCGCGGAATGCCTGGCGCAGCGGTCAGACTGTTCGCGGGATGTTCATCCAGAGGACGAGTTGCATGATGCCAAGAACCCTCCTGCCGCTGTTGTGCGGCGCCTTGCTGTGGGCCACGGAGGCGGCCGCGCAGGCGCCCGAAGGCGGCGAGCTTAGCGTGGTCGAGGTGGTCGGGGGGCTGGAAAACCCCTGGGCGCTGGCCTTTCTCCCCGGTGGCAAGGACATGCTCATCACCGAGCGCGGCGGTACCCTGCGCCTGCTCGGCGAGTCCGGCCTGTCCGCGCCGCTGGGCGGCGTACCCGAGGTCTTCGCGCGCGGGCAGGGCGGCTTGCTCGACGTGGCACTGTCGCCGGATTTCGCCCGGGACCGTCTGGTCTACCTGTCCTACGCCGAGGCGGGCGAGGACAAGGCCGGGACGACGGTGGGGCGCGGTCGCCTGGCGAGCGACGGTTCGCGCCTGGAGGACTTCCAGGTGATTTTCCGTCAGCAGCCCAAGCTCTCCACCGGGGAGCACTTCGGTTCGCGGCTGGTGTTCGATCGCGACGGCTACCTGTTCATCGCCCTGGGCGAGAACAACCAGCGATCCACCGCCCAGGACCTCGACAAGCTGCAAGGCAAGCTGGTGCGCCTGCACGCGGACGGCAGCGTGCCCCACGACAACCCCTTCGTCGGCCAGGCCGGCGTGCGCGGGGAAATCTGGTCCTACGGGCATCGCAACCAGCAGGGTGCGGCGATCAACCCCTGGAGCGGCGCCCTCTGGACCCACGAGCACGGCCCGCGCGGGGGCGACGAGGTGAACGTCCCGGCCGCCGGCAAGAACTACGGCTGGCCGCTGGCGACGCACGGCATCAACTACAGCCTGCTGCCGATCCCCGAGGCCCGCGGCGAGTTCGTCGAAGGCGCCGAGCCGCCGCTGCAGGTGTGGGAGAAGTCGCCGGCGATCAGCGGAATGGCCTTCTACGACCACCCGCGCTTTCCCGAATGGCGGCAAAGCCTGTTCATCGGCGCGTTGCGCGGCTACCTGATCCGCCTGCAGCTGGAGGGCGACAAGGTGGTTGGCGAGGAACGCCTGCTGGAAAACTTCGGCAGCCGCATCCGCGACGTCCGCCAGGGACCGGATGGCTACCTCTACCTGCTCACCGATGCGTCCGACGGGCAACTGCTGAAGGTCGGCCTGGAGTAACGCTACAGCGGGCGGGAGGCCTGGAAGCGCATGGCGCCGTCGCAGCGGGTGTTGAAGCCGGAATAGGCCGAGCACTCGCCGTCGCTCAGGCTGGAGGCGCTGTAGGACAGGTTGAGGTCGAAGCCCAGCCAGGGGCGGCTCAGGTTCACCGACCAGTCGTTGAACACGCGCACGTTGGCGCCGTCGGCCAGTGCCACGGGCGATTGCAGCACATGGTTGCCGTACTTCACGATCACCTGGAAGCCCAGCGATTCCTGCAGGTCGAAGTTGGCCAGTAGGGTGCGGTCCTGACGGCCGGGGTCGAGGCTGAAGGACGCGCCCAAGCGATGGCCGAACACCGTCAGCCCGCCGTAATACTCCTCGATTTCCATCTGGCCGACGCTTGGATAGCTGTTGAGCAGGGTGCCCAGTTCGTAGCCGAAGTGATCGTCCACCGGGTGCTTGAAGCCGGCGTAGGTTTCCATTTCCAGCTGCTCGCCTTGCTCCGGGGCGAGGTCCGGCGCCCATTGGCCGAGGTACCAGCCGCTGCTGTGGGTCAGGTCGAAACCGCCGTGCACCTGGCCGCTGGTCTGCGGCTTGACCAGGCCCTGGGCCATGCTGCGGGTCGGGGCCGAGCCGAGCTTGAGGTCGAAATCGCCGACCTCGCGCTGGATGTTGGTGGTCTGCAGCTGCGAGGCACAACCACCCAGACACAGCGTAAGAAAAAGCAAAGATTCACGCATGTCGCGCACTCCTCTTGAATCAAAGGAGTGACTCGTCACGCTGCTCGTGTCAGCGCCCAGCCACCGCAGGAAGAGCCCAGGCTCCGTGTCCACTGATCGGCTGGTGCGGCGCAAAGCCGCATTCCAGACCTCCCCGCGCACCTTTTAACAGCTAAGGCGTCCTCGGCGAACCGCCGTTCGTCAATCCCCCGCTCAAGGGGGGAAATTCCAGCCCGCCGGCAGGCGCTGCGGGTAGAATGCGCGGCCTGGCGCATCAAGGCACACGACATGGCACTCATCGGGCGTTTCAATTCTCTTCAGGTGGTCAAGCACACCGACTTTGGGCTCTACCTGGATGGCGGGCCGGACGGCGAAATCCTCCTGCCCAACCGTTACGTTCCCAAGGGTGAACCGACCGATATCGGCGACTGGCTGAACGTCTTCGTCTACCTGGACAGCGACGACCGGGTAATCGCCACCACCCTGAAACCCAAGGTACAGGTGGGTGGTTTCGCCAGCCTCAAGGTGGTGGAAATCAACCGTGTCGGACTGTTCCTCGACTGGGGCCTGCCCAAGGACCTGCTGCTGCCGCACTCGGAAGAGAAGCGCCCGCTGCAGGTCGGCGACTATTGCGTGGTGCACGTCTACCTCGACAAGCGGACCCGGCGCATCACCGCCACCGCGCGCCTGGACCGCTACCTGGACAAGACGCCGCCGCGCTATGCCGTCGGCCAGGCGGTCGACCTGCTGGTGGTCGAAGCCACCGACATGGGCTTCAAGGCGATCATCAACGGCCAGCACTGGGGGCTGATCCACAAGAACGAGGCATTCAAGTTCCTGCGCAGCGGCATGCAGGAGAAGGGCTTCATCCGCGAGCTGCGCGACGACGGCAAGATCAGCCTGAGCCTCCAGCCGGTGGGCGAGAAGGCCGCCGAAAGCCTTGCCGAGCAGATCCTGCGCCAGTTGCGCGACAACCACGGCGTGCTGCCGCTGAGCGACAAGAGTTCGCCGGAAGAGATCACCCGGCGCTTCAACGTGAGCAAGGGCAACTTCAAGAAGGCCATCGGCGGCCTCTACAAGCAGGGCCTGATCCGCATCCTAGAAGACCGCATCGAACTGCCGTGACGGCGGTTCGATCCCCGGTCCTGGCCGCTCGGGCGGTAGCCTCATTGCCCCCCGTCGCGGTCCGCCACTCCGGCCATTCGCCGCCTGCTGGCCCGCGCTCGCCGCTGAGCGCTGCGTCGAACGTCTTCATTTTGTAACGGTCCATTTTGGGCGACCGCGGCTCAGGCACTGGCTTGCGCTGCACGCCCCTGATTGTGGAGCGAAATCGAATGGAGCTAGCCGACCCTTGCATATCGCCGATATGACCATGTTCTATGCGCCCGCCAGCGGTGGCGTGCGCACCTACCTGGAAGCGAAGCATCGCCGCTTGCGCCTTCATCCCGATGTGCAGCACAGCGTGCTGATTCCGGGCCCCGCGTACCAGCAGGCCGACGGTATCTACCAGGTGCCTGCCCCCGCCTTGCCGTTTGGCAAGGGCTATCGTTTCCCGGTGCGCCGCGCGCCCTGGCGCAACCTGCTGCGCACGCTGGGGCCGGACCTGATCGAAGTGGGCGATCCATACATGACCGCCTGGGCGGCGCTGGACGCCGGGCGCCAGCTCGACGTGCCGGTGATCGGCTTCTATCACTCGGACCTGCCGCTGCTGGCCTGCAACCGCCTCGGCCCGTGGATCGGCACCAACATGGAGGCCTACGTCGCGCGGCTCTATCGCAGCTTCGACCGGGTCCTCGCGCCCAGCCAGGTGATGGCCGACAAGCTCAGCCGCCTCGGTGTGCGAGACGTGCACGTGCGCCCGTTGGGGGTCGACCTGCAGACCTTCCGGCCGCAACGCCGCGACGCCAACCTGCGGCGAGAACTGGGCCTGGCCGAGGACACCCGGCTGATGATCTTCGCCGGCCGCGGCTCGCGCGAGAAGAACCTGCCGGTGCTGCTGGAAACCGCGCGCCGCCTGGGCTCGCCCTATCACCTGCTGCTGGTCGGATCGAACATGCCGCGCCATGTGCCGGACAACGTCACGGTGCTGGAAGGCTTCCGCCCGGCCGACGAGGTGGCCCGGCTGATGGCCAGCAGCGACGTGCTGCTGCATGCCGGCGACCAGGAAACCTTCGGCCTGGTGGCGCTCGAGGCGATGGCCAGCGGCATTCCCGTGGTGGCCGTGCGCGCCGGCGCGCTGGCGGAGATCGTCACCTCGCAGGGCGGCCGGCTGTGCGCGCCGAACGACGCCGTCGCGATGGCCAGCACCGTGCGCGAACTGTTCGAGGAGGACGCCCGGGTGCTCGGTGCCAGGGCGCGGCAACTGGTCGAAACGCAGTATTCCTGGGACGCCGTGGTGGCCGGGCTGCTCGCTCATTACCGCGCGGTGCTCGGCACCTTCGAATTGCCGATGGCCGCCAATGGCTGAGCGCAGCCTGATGCTGGTGCTGCACGACGTGGCTCCGGAAACCTGGCCCGACTACCGGCCCTTCGTCGAGGCAGTGGACGCGCTGGGCCGCACAGCGCTGGGGCCGATTCCGATCACCTGGCTGGTGGTGCCGGACTTCCACCACCGCAACGCCCTCGATGCGCATCCGGAATTCTGTCGCCTGCTCGACGCGCGGCTGGCGCGTGGCGACGAGCTGGCGCTGCATGGCTTCTACCATTGCGACGACGCGCCGAAGCCGCGTACCCCGAAGGACTGGTTCATGCGCCGGGTCTACACCTGGGAAGGCGAGTTCTATGCGCTGGATCGGTCCGAAGCGCAGCAACGCCTGGAGCAGGGCATGACGCTGTTCCACCGACACGCTTGGCCGCTGCACGGGTTCGTCGCGCCGGCCTGGCTGATGAGCCCTGGCACCCGCGAGGCGCTGAGCTCCAGTGGCCTGAGCTATACCAGCGACCCGCAGCACTTCTATCTGCTCCCCGAGCACACTCCGATCGACGCTCCTGGTCTGGTCTGGAGCGCCCGCAGCGCCTGGCGGCGTGGCATGTCGCGGCTGATCAGCGAGCGGTCGCTGCGTGAGCATCGCGATGCGCCGCTGCTGCGCCTCGGCCTGCATCCGGTGGACATGCGCCACGGCTTTTCCCGTGACTACTGGCTCGACCTGCTGCGCCGGCTGATGGACGAGGGCCGCGTGCCGACCACCAAGATCGATTGGCTGCGAAGCCGGCTTCGAGCGACGAGCGCGGCGGCATGAGTCGCAGCCTGTGGCTGCTGCTCGGCGCGCTGCTGGCTGCGGCGCTGGTGCCGCTGCTGCTCGGCGGCAGCGGCCTGTTCGAGCGCCTGCGGGCGTTTCCGGGCGGCACGCTGGCGCTGATGTTCGGCATGATCCTGCTGTGCTGGAACCTCAATGCACTGCGCCTGCGGCTGCTTCTTGGCGATCACCCGATCGGTCATGGCCAGGCGCTGGGCGTGGTGGTCGCCACCGAGTTCGCCATCTGCGCCACCCCCGGCGGTGCTGGCGGCCCGTTGACCATGATGGCACTGCTGATGCGCCGCGGCGTACGCCCGGCGCAAGGCACGGCGATCTATACCGTGGACCAGTTGAGCGACCTGCTGGTGTTCGTCTGCGCGCTGCTCGGCATCCTCGCCTATGCGCTGTCGCACGCCTTCAACGCTCGTGTCGGCTGGCTGCTGGGCAGCAGCGCGGCGCTGCTCGGTGGCGTGCTGCTGGCGCTGGCGTTGCTCGGGCGCTATCACCACGGCGCACTGCGCGGCCTCGGCCGGCTCGCCGGGCGCGTCGGCATCGATGCGCGTCGGCGGCTGCACCTGGCGCGCAAGCTGCTGGCGTTTCGCAACGCGCTGCGCGCCAGCCTGCGCCGCCCGCCGCGGGTGCTGCTAGGCGTCTTCGCCCTGACCGCCGCGCACTGGCTGCTGCGCTACAGCGTGCTGTACCTGACCCTCGCCGGGCTGGGCCATGCGATTCCCTGGGCCTGGACCTTTCTGGTGCAGATGCTGGCGCTCACCGCCGGTCAGCTGAGCCTGCTGCCCGGCGGCGCGGGGGGCGCCGAACTGGCGTCCGCCGCGTTGCTCGCGCCGATGGTGGGAAAGTCGACCGCGGGGGCCGCGATCCTGATCTGGCGCGCGGTGACCTACTACTTCTACCTGATCGCTGGCGCGCCGGTGTTCCTTCACCTGGCCGGCAGGCCGCTGCTGGAACGCCTGATGCGCTCGCGTTCCTCTTAGAGGAGGCGATGCCGGTCGTCAGGTTCTTCGAACTCCACAACTGACGCAGCAGTCAGTTTTTATGTACCTACCAACTTGGAGTGATGATATGAGCAGCACTACCGACAAGATCAAAGGCAAGACCAACGAAGCCGTGGGCAAGGTCAAGCAAGGTGTAGGCGAGGCGACCGACAACAGCCGCCTGAAAGGCGAAGGCAAGCTGCAGGAAGCCAAAGGCGAAACTCAGACTGCCGTCGGCAAAACCAAGGACGCCGTAAAAAAGGCCGGCAATCTCTGATCGGGCATGCCGAGCACAACGAAGGGCCATCGCAGATGGCCCTTCGCGTTTCTGGCGTTCACAACGGGGGCGTCATCCGAAGACAAGAGGTACGCACGATGAACAGCACTACGTCGCAGCCGATCAACGACAGCGATCAGAAAAAGCCATCCACCCACGAGCCGGCCGAAGCGCCAAAGCACGAGAAGGACGAGAAACTCGATAAAGCGCTGGAAGACTCCTTTCCGGCCAGCGACCCGGTTTCACCCTGACCGATGGGCGTATCGATGAAGCTTCCCCGCGCCGAAACGCTGTACTTCGAGGCACCGGAACTGCGCCCGTCGCCGAAAGCGAGGCCGGTCGCCCATAGCCATGCGTTCCGCTACCGCGGCCATACGGTCATCGTCCATCTCACCGGATACGTCGAGTCGACGCTTCCGCCGGCCTGGGCGATGGGCGTGGAAGTGGTCAAGGGCGCGGATGTCGTCGTCGACCTTCAGCGCGATCCCGAGCAGAGCTTCGTAAATATCGAACAGGCGGGTGTCGCCGGCGTGAAATGGGGCAAGGCGTTGGTGGACGATCTGTAGCGGAGAGTGGAGCGGGGAGGGTGACGCGTGGTGATAGCGGGGCCTCGAACGAGGCCCCAGGGAGCAATCCTACTTCTTGCCCAGGCTGATCTGGCGCGAAGAGCCCCATACCTGACCGCTGACGCCTTTGGCCACTTGCTGGATCTCACCACCGGCTTTGAGGAACGCTTTGACTTGAGCGTCGATGGATTCACGAGTTTCAACAGCGGCTGCATTCTTGGCCTTGCTGGCGGTTACCTTGCTCATGCTGTTCTAAACCTCTTCGATGCGTAGTCGGCCGAACATTGTACACAAAATGAGCAAACTAGGGGCGACTAAATAGCGATTGTTCGATAAGAGGGCTGAAGCACGCTGCAGCACGCTGCGGTTGAATCTCTCCCGGCCGCGAAGGGTCTCACCTTCATCAGCCACCCACATTGGAGACTTACCATGGAACTGCCAGGATTTCACGACCTCGGTACGCTGTTCGAACAACTGGGCCTGGAATCGGATCCGGCCGCCATCGACGCCTTCATCGGCCAGCACGCGCCCCTGCCGGACGACGTGAAGGTCTCGGAGGCGCCGTTCTGGACGGAGAACCAGGGACGCTTGCTGAAGGAACTGCTGTTGGAGGATGCCGAGTGGGCGCCCGTGGTCGACGAGCTCAACGCGCGTCTTCACGAAACCAAGAGCTGATCAGCGCTTGCCCATCGCCCGGCGGGTTCCCCGCGGAGCCGGACCGGGCGTCTTGTCATGGTTGCTGCTGTTGGACTTCTGATACCACGGCTTGTCGTTCCTCGACTTCGCCAGCTCAGCCATCGCGAACGGGAAACCGAAAGCCGGGATCGAACCCGGCTTTCGGCTTTCTGCCGCAGTGATTTCCTCACCTTGCGCTTGCACGCTGTCCTTGGCTTCTGGGGCGGACGTGTCGTCCTGAGGGAGAGTCGGCTTGGAAGTCATGGCAGGTCCGCGGGGCGCTGGTAAGGGAAGGACTGGAATCGGGGCAATTATACCTGAGCCTGGCGCGCGCCTGTGCGCAGGACATCGGTTGCTCAGCGCGGCTGGCGCAGCGGGGTGAGCAGTCCGGAGAGGCCGTTGTGGTCGATCTCCTGCATCAGTTGCAGCAGTCGGCCGATCTCGCCGGGCGGAAAGCCTTCGCGGGCGAACCAGTTCAGGTAGTTGCCCGGCAGGTCGGCGATCAGCCGGCCCTTGTACTTGCCGTAGGGCATGCTGCGGGTGACCAGCAGCAGGAGGTCTTCGGGTTTCATCGCGGGGCTCGCAGGAAGGAACCGCCGGCTCGCGCCAGCGGTACGCCGTTCGATCAGTTCTGCTTCTTCAGCAGGTCGGCCAGGCCGGCGAGACCCTTGAAGGTCTGCTTGGGTCCGTTGTCACCGGGCTTGGCTTCGGCGAAGTACTGGTTGTCGGTGTAGCGCGAGTGCTCGTTGTCGTGACAGTACAGGCACAGCAACTCCCAGTTCGAGCCGTCTTCCGGGTTGTTGTCGTGATTGTGGTCCTTGTGATGAACCGTCAGTTCGCTCAGCCGCTTGCCGGAGAACTCGCGCGCGCAGCGGCCGCAGACCCACGGATACATCTTCAGCGCTTTCTCGCGGTAGCCCTGCTCGCGCTGGGCGTAGGGGACGTGCGGCTTGTTCATCGCGTGCTCCGGCTCACTCGGCCAGGCCGACGTAGACGTTCTGCACGTCGTCGTGGCCGTCCAGCGCATCGAGGAAGGCCTCGACTTCTTCCAGCTCGGCGCCGGACAGGCTCACCGGATTCTTCGGCCGGTAGCCAAGCTGCGCCGACTGCACGTGGAAGCCGAACTCCGGCAGCGCCTTGCACACGGCGTCCATGTCGGTCGGTTCGCTGAGGAACAGCGTGGCGCCGTCTTCGGCAGGCTCGAAGTCCTGTGCGCCGGCTTCGATGGCGGCCAGTTCAGGGTCGGCATCGGCGGCGCTCGGCGCGGCTTCGATCATGCCCAGGTAGTCGAAGTCCCAGGACACCGAACCGCTGGCGCCAAGCTGGCCCTTACGGAACAGCACGCGGATTTCCGCCACGGTGCGGTTCACGTTGTCGGTCAGGCACTCGACGATCACCGGTACACGGTGGGGAGCGAAGCCTTCGTAGGTGGTGCGCTCGAAATGCACGCTTTCGCCGAGCAGGCCGGCGCCTTTCTTGATCGCGCGCTCCAGGGTCTCGCGCGTCATCGAGGCTTTCTTGGCCTGCTCGACGACCATGCGCAGGCGCGGGTTCATGTCCGGATCGGCGCCGTTACGCGCGGCGATCATGATTTCCTTCGCCAGTTTGCCGAAGATACGGCCTTTGGCGTTGGCTGCCGCTTCCTTATGTTTCGCTTTCCACTGTGCGCCCATGACTGGTCTCGTAACTCTGTAAAAAGGAGGTTCACCGCTATCAGGCGCGAATTCTAGCTCGCCCCGGTGCGCGTCGGCACCTGTCGCGGCGGCGGAGGGACAATCGGCGCTGTATGGATGTTTTGCCCGGCGACTGTATCGCGTCGGCCGGGTGGCGGATGGTTTCTAATGGCCGGCCTTGCCCGTGCTGCCTGAGAAGAGTCCGAAATGTCACCGAAAGATCTGCTGCTGGCGCTCGTCGTCATCATCGTCTGGGGCCTCAACTTCGTGGTCATCAAGGTTGGCCTGCACGGCCTGCCGCCCATGCTGCTGGGCGCCTTGCGCTTCATGCTGGCGGCCTTTCCCGCGGTGTTCTTCATCAAGCGGCCGCAGATTCCGCTGCGCTGGCTGCTGGCCTATGGGCTGACGATCTCCCTGGGCCAGTTCGCCTTCCTGTTCTCGGCGATGTACGTCGGCATGCCGGCCGGGTTGGCTTCGCTGGTGCTGCAATCGCAGGCGTTCTTCACGCTGTTCTTCGCCGCGCTGTTCCTCAGCGAGCGGATTCGGCCGGCGAACCTGGTCGGACTGGTGGTGGCCGCCGGCGGGCTGATCCTGATCGGCGCCGAGGGCGATCGCAGCATGACCCTCGCCGGGTTCGTGCTGACCATCGCCGCGGCGTCGATGTGGGCGCTGGGCAATATCGTCACGCGCAAGGTCGGCAAGGTGAACCTGGTCGGCCTGGTGGTCTGGGGCAGCCTGATCCCGCCGCTGCCGTTCTTCGCGCTGTCCTGGATGCTGGAAGGGCCGCAGACCATCGAGACCGCGCTGCGCGGCATCAGCCTGGATTCGATCCTGGCGCTGGTCTACCTGGCGTTCGGCGCCACCATCCTCGGCTACGGCCTGTGGAGCCGGCTGCTGTCACGCTATCCGACCGGACAGGTGGCGCCGTTCTCGCTGCTGGTGCCGGTGATCGGCCTGAGTTCCTCGGCCTGGCTGCTCGGCGAGCACCTCAGTGCGGTGCAGGTCGTCGGTGCGGCGGTGGTGATGCTCGGCCTGCTGATCAACGTGTTCGGTGCGCGCCTCGCGGGGCTGCTACGCCCGGCGTCCCGCTAGGTTGCCGGCCGATGACCGGGGCGAACGCTGGCGTTCCCCCGGCCTCGAATAAGCGTACACGCCACGCCGAACGAGGAGAGCAACATGGACATCGACGACGCACCCGAGCCGGACCCGGACGTTCAGGACCCGAGCATTCCCAAGGCGCCGCCGCGCAAGGAACCGGAAAAGCCGGAGCCCATGGAAGTGGACGAACCCGGCGAATGAACAGCGAACCCGCCCGTTTCCCGGCGGGTTCGTCGTTTCTGCGGGGCGGGTTTCGCGCGCGCCCGGGTATCGGGCTGTTCAGCGGAAGTCGCGGCTGCGCACGTCGAGCCCGGTGAGCAGCGGCGTCAGGTCGATCAGCCGTCGGGCGATCAGGTGGCGCACGCCATTCTGCGACTCCAGCCGGCCGTCCACCTGCATCAACTGCGCCCCCACCAGCACCTTGCGCTGGCGTTCCGCGAGGTCGTGCCAGACCACCACGTTGACCATCCCGAACTCGTCCTCGAGGGTGACGAAGACCACGCCGCTGGCGGTCTGCGGGCGCTGGCGACCGATCACCAGGCCGGCGACGCCGATGTGCTTGCCGTGCTCGATGCCCGGCAGTTCGCGCGAGCTGCGGCAGCGCCGGTTGCGCAGGACACTGCGCAACAGTGACAGCGGATGCGGGCCGAGGGTGGTGCCGAGGGTGGCGTAATCGGCATGCAGGTCCTCGCCGACGCTGGGCAGCGGCAGGGCCACCTGGATGTCCTCCTGGCTCGGCAGACCGGCGAACAGCGGCGCCTGTTTTTCCACCCCGGCGACCGCCCAGCGCGCGCGGTGGCGATGGCCGGCCAGGCCGCGCAGGGCGCCGGCATCGGCCAGGCGTTCGCGGGTGCGGGCATCCAGGGCGGCGCGGCGCACCAGGTCGGCGACGTCGGCGAACGGCCCGGCGG